>DNOU01000184.1:0-6024 GCA_003501835.1 Anaerolineaceae bacterium
AGTACTCGCCATCAGGCACGGTATAGGTCTTGTTGCCGGCAAAGGTCGTACCGTCAAACGGGAGGGCGTAAAATCCAGTCGAGCTGCTGTTGCGAACCATGTAATCGATGTTGTATGCCCGGTGCCAGGCTTTGCCGTTGGCGGCGAAGATTTCCACGCGCACCGTGCGTGCCTGGTGCTCAAAATGAACCAGGAAGTAAGGAATGTCCTCGCCTACCATGGTGTAGGTCCAGTCGGCGGGTCCTTCAACTGGACCGTAGAAACTTCCTTCCATGCTCACGGCCAGCCAGGGGAATCCATACGTAGCGGGAGTGAGTACCTGGATGCCCTGGTAGTCACCCACAAAGCCAGCGTAAGGCACGCGATAGATCTGACCACCGCCCTGCGGGGTAAAGATGATGTAGCCGCCGTATTGACCGAATTCGGGTCCACTGGCCGGGTGGACTGTGGCTTTGACCGTTTTTGTTCCGCCTCCGGGTACAGTCACGCTAGAAGCGCTGAAACTTACATAGTCGTCCGATGTATAGAACGATGGAGTGATTACTCCGCCAAGAGTAAGAGCACTCTCGTAAGATAGATCGTAAGTGACAGAATCTGCGCTGCTGTTACTCAGGGTCAGGGTCTGGGTGTAGGGTCCAGCTTGACCTTCACCTGCGGAGATTTTTCCAGGGGTGATAAACGTGGTAGCCAGGATGGCCTTGTCGATCTGGATCATGCCAGCTCCCTGGCGATTGACACTATCCAAAATGCCGTAAGCAGGTGCCAGCGACCAGAGTTTGGGTTCAGCGCTGTTCTGCAGGATATCGCGAACCACCTGTGGTGAGGTCTTGGGTTTGGCCTGCAGCAGCAGTGCTACAGCGCCGGCAACGTGCGGCGATGACATGGAGGTGCCGCTCAAGGTGGCGTAACTGCCCAATTCAAGCGGGTAGCTGGAGTAGATGTTGCCGCCAGGCGCGCCAAGGTCCGGCTTCAGCGTCAGGTCAGGCGAAAGGCCGTAGGAACTGAAGGAGCTGATCAAACCACCGGTAGGGCTGGGGAAGGAAGCCTGCTCATCGGTCCAGGTCATCATCAACGGTGTGGTTTGTGCCCGCAGGAAATTGCCGTCTGCCTTCGAGATTCCCACCACTGGTTTGGGATTGGGAAGCGGAGCGCCAAGTGTGCCATTGAACACGCCTGAGGCATTATTAGAAATGAGCACCGCTTCGGCACCTGCTGCAATTGCGTTCGTTGCCTTTATTCCGAAAGTGCAAGTACCCCGGGCTGCCAAAGCAACATTACCGGTCAATGATCCGACAGGTAGCGCTTCGCAAGCCAGTCCAATGTTTACGACCTCAAACTCTCCGGAAGTCGGGGGTTCTGGAGAGTAGGTCATGGTCACGTAGCCTATGTTGCGACCGTTTGCCGTTAAGTACGGCAGGAAGACATTGGTATTGTCATACGAAGCCACACCGATGACCTTTTCGCCCAACCCTGGTGAGCCTGCCGAATACAGACCATTGTCTCCGTTGTTACCAATGGAAGCCACCACCACCATGCCCTTGTTGACCAGGCGGTTGGATGCCATGGCGGTGGGTGACTGCGGCCAATCAAACGGTGAGCCGATGCTCATATTGAGCACCTGCATGCCATCAGCCAAAGCCATTTCCATGGCTTTGATCATGATGTCATCGGTGGTGGAACCCTCGCATCCGAAGACGCGGTAGGCACCAAAAATGACATCCGGTGCAACACCTTTCAGGTCATTGGTTGCATCATTGGCACCGATGATGCCAGCCACGTGGGTGCCGTGACCGGCACAGTCATCGGGGATGGGATCTGGTGAGGGAATGGGATTGTAGGACGGCGAGGTGTCATCTGCATTATAGGCATCACCGACCAGGTCGTAACCGTACTCAATCCTGGGACTCTCGTAGAAGAAGGAGCTGTCCAGTGCGGCAACGTTATCACCGCCAAAAGCCGGGTGGTTGACATCAATACCGGTATCCATGACCGCTACCTTGATACCAGCCCCTGTATACCCTAGCTCGGATTGAGCGGTACTCGCGCCAATCATGTTCAGCGAGGTCCAGAGTTCAGGATCGGCGGTATCATCGATGGGCGCTGGTACCACCTGAACCGGGTAAATGTTCTTTACACCCGGGATCCGCTCAAGTTTGCCAAGCTGATCTGGAGAGATGGAGATGGAAAAACCGTTGAACAGGGTATCGTACGAGAAGCGCTCGGTGTAAACCAATCCCACCTTTTTGGCTTGAGCCTTGAAATTCGCCTTTTCTGCTTTCAAGGTTGTAAAGCTCGTTCCATCTGCAGCAGGCGGACTGGTCAATTCCACGAACCACATCGATGGAGTTTCATCGATCATCTCCCCGGTTTCAGCGGAGGGAGGGGGATTCTCGGGCTCAATGGGAGTGACATCATAAGCAAATACTGGACCGACAGTAAGTGATAACAGCATCAGCAGCGTAACAAAAATGAACAAAGATTTTTTAGCCATATCTTCCTCCTGATTATGCGAACGGATCATGAGTTTCATCACAACGACCAAGATGTTCTGAATGCAGCCTCCTTTCCAAAAACCAAAACCAGGTGACCGAACGGGTTCCTTCGGCAGCCTGGCAGTCTGCAGGGCGGTATGAACTGGCTGTGATGACAGACCCATGGCATTGCGACCCCGTCTCGAGGTGGGTTTGCCATTTCGGGAACACTGCTGAATTGATGGGAGAGTGAGCTTCAACTTTGAATGACACGTTAACCTAAACGATCTCCTCCCCAACTGCGTTTGAGTCATTTATCATTATATGAAAAAAGAATCGAAAAGAGTAGTACCAAAAGCAAAAGTCAGTAATTTAATCATCCATACATTTATTCTTCGCGATCTTTGTTGCGGAATCTACACGCCCCTTATCCACACTGCTCATTTTTCACAATACACAAGGATCACAGACGCAGTGTCTGGCGTTTGTGATTCTTACCCGAGATCATCATCTGATTTGTCGTGACGGATTACCAGCGCAGCCACCTTTTTTCAGCCAGTATCTTCATTGTTTCCAACATGTCTGTGTTGGGGATAACATGTCAGACCTCGTCCTCCCTGGTTCTTCACTGTACATTTACGGCGGGCATAAAAAACTCCTTCCCTGCGAACAATCATTATTCGTGCAGGGAAGGAGGAGATCTGCTGATACAGCCAAGCCTTTTCAACAGCGGCATTGACCGCTGCGGATCAATGCATATGCACCAATTGAGGATCATTCTGCAGGCTGCCTGCCTGGAATGCCGCAACAGCGGTGTCGATGTCCTGGGTGCGGGTGAGAATCACCTGCAAGCCTGCATTGACTGCCCGCTGATACACTGGCGAGCCCATGCCGCCGGAGATCAACACCTGGCAATCGGCAATCGACTCGATCATCCGCTGACCTGGATGGCCACCCTCAGCAGGCATCTGACCGTGCTGATGCACCGCCTTCTCGCGGATTTCAGCGGATTCGATATTCCCTTCTTCGAGGGTCACGATCTTGAAGAAGTGCGCCTGGCCAAAATGTGCGCTTATGGTCAGTCCGTCATCCGTGGGGATTGCCACCTTCGTCTTCATTTGCATCATCCTTTGCGCGTTGGGCTTATTGAGCCACAGGCAATGATTCCAGGAATTGATCCACAACTTTGCGCAAAGCAGGCTCAGGCAACGCGCCTACCTGGCGGTGAATGATTTTGCCATTGGCTATAAAGAGCATGGTGGGAATTCCCTGAACTCCGTATTTTTGCGCCCAGAGATAATCTTCATCCGTATTGACCTTGGCGACAACCAGCTTGCCATCTTTTTCTGCAGCGATCTTCTCCAAAGTGGGAGCAACCATACGGCATGGCACGCACCAAGGTGCCCAGAAATCAACAATCACCGGTAAAGATGATTTGAGTACCACTTTTTCGAAAGCGTCATCTTTCACTTGAATGGGTTCTTTCATTCTCAAGGACTCCTTTTTGATTTGCTTCATTATGGATGATAAAACCCTCTTAAAAGTGACATTTCTCGAGAAAAACATCCAAATCTCTCATTGCCATGGTTTCATACGTTGTTCTAATCATCTGGAGTCTATAATGTTGATTAATCATATCCATTTGGTAAAAAAGAGAGGATGACATGATGTTCAAGGATAAGGTTGTGATCGTCACAGGTGCCGCCATGGGAATAGGCAAGGCGATTGCGGCTGCATTTGCCAGAGAGGGAGCTGCGCTTGTCCTGGGAGACATTGTTGCTGACAAACTTTCTGCCACAGTGGAAGAGCTTAAAGCAGGGGGAACCCGGGTGGTTGGGCTGGCAGGTGATATCTCCAGGGTTGAGGATGCCAATGCGTTGGTGGATCTGGCAAAGAATACCTACAACCGTTTGGATGTGCTCGTCAATAATGCGGGGATCATGGACCGCTTCCTGCCCATTGGTGAAATCACCGATGAGGTTTGGAACAAAGTGCTGGGTGTGAACCTGAACGGTCCAATGTACACCATGCGCCGGGCGATCCCCCAAATGATCGAACAGGGCGGCGGGGTGATCATTGATATTACATCTGCTGCTGGATTGGGCGGAGGATTTGCGGGCGTGGCGTATACCACCAGCAAACATGGCGTGGTGGGACTGGTCAAGAACACCGCCTGGATGTATGCCTCCAAGGGCATTCGGGTGGTTGGCATTGCTCCAGGTGGAGTGAACTCAGGCATTTCATTGGGTGGAGTTCCTTCTGAGTTTGGATACGCCCAACTGGCAAAAAATCTTGCAACCATGCCGCGTTCAGGCGAAGTGGATGAACTGGCAAATGTGGTGGTTTTTGCAGCTTCAGAGAAGGCCAGCTTCTTGAATGGTGCGATCATTCCTGTTGACGGTGCCTGGCTGGCAGGTGGTTGATTCTCGGCTGTCCATTTTTCTTATGTGGAATCAACACAACCTTAACTGAAACTCTCCAGGAGTGTTGATTGTTGGTTTGATCAGGACACCTTTTGCTGATAGGTGATCAATTTGCGAATTTCCATCCAAAAGGTCCCGGCGATGGTTGCAGCCAGTATCATCCACCAACGGCTGGCGTCCAGTGTGACAATACGCATGACAGCCTGTGCGCCTGGGATCAGCGAGGCGGAGATCAGGAACACGGCAATCACAACCGCCCAGATCACCATCAGGCGGTTCGAGGTGAATCCGATCTGAAAAAGAGGCTGGCGTCCTGACCGCATGTTGAATGCCAGCAACACATGACCGATCAACCAGGAGAAGAAAGCCACGGTTTGTGCATAAGTCAGATCCCTGGTTCCGTACCACGCAGCCAGGTAAAGCCCGGTCACGGCGATGAATAGTCCTGCCGAGGAAGTGACCAGGCTGGCAATCATCGCCCGGTCCATGAACTTTGCTTTAGGATCGAGCGGTTTTTGATCCAGCAGGTCTGATTCGGGTTTTTCTGTGGAGAAAGCGGCTGCTGCCATCAGATCCATGAAGAGCTCCATCAGGATGATCTGTATGGGCGCAAACGGGACGGGTACCAGCAGAAAGGTGGGCACCAGGTTGATCATCACCAGCGCCAATTTGCAGGTCAGATAGTAACGCACTCCTTTCTTCAAGTTTTCGTAAATCAGGCGTCCTTCCTGAACAGCATTGACAATGGTGCTGAAATGATCATCCGCCAGAACCAGGTCACTGGCTTCACGTGCAACATCGGTGCCTGTCTCTCCCATGGCCACTCCAATATCTGCAGCCGAAAGGGCAGGGGCATCATTGATGCCGTCACCAGTCACCGCCACGCGGTCACCATTTGACATCAATGCCTGGACGATGCGCAGTTTGTGTTCGGGAGTGGTGCGGGCATAGATTGAAATGCCGCCTACCACCTGGCGAAGTTCGGTATCCGTGAGTTGATCGAGTTCTGCACCGGTAAGAACCCGGCTTCCCATGTCAAGACCCACCTGTCTGGCAACTGCCCTGGCGGTGAGCGGGTGATCACCTGTGACCATGATGGTGCGGATCCCTGCACGCTGACAGGTGGCTAT
>DNOU01000184.1:6043-6751 GCA_003501835.1 Anaerolineaceae bacterium
TTGTTCAGAACAGGTGCAGCATCGTCCAGTGAGCGTTCTGCCAGGGCAATGACACGCTGCCCGTCAGATGCCAGTTGCGCAACTCTTTGAAGTAACATCGTTTTGTCTGACTCAGTGATGGGCTGGGTCAAGCCTGCTCTGATGATTGAGGTACTTTGAGCCAGAACCGATTCGGGTGAACCTTTCACTGCTGACCATGCCTCACCCTCCCGCGAATAGACTGCGGACATGCGTTGGCGTTCGTTGTCAAACGTGAACTCCGTCAGAATGGGATAAACCTCATGCACCCTGGCAGGCTGGACTCCATCATTGACCGCTGCTTTCAGGATGGCTGCATCCACGGAATCCCCTTTGAAATCAGTGCCATCCGGCAGCGCGTCATTGACCAGGATGCCCAGCTCAAGCAGGTGGGTCCTGGCTTCTGGCGGTTCAACGAGGACCAATTCCATGCGGTTCTCGGTGAGCGTTCCGGTCTTATCAGTGGCAATCACGGTAACCGATCCCAGGGATTCAACGCCGCTCAGCCGTTTGGCTATGGCTTTCTGTTTTGACAGCCGAAAAGCGCCGAGTGAAAGAACCATGGTCACAATGATGGGCAGTTCTTCCGGAATGGTGGCAAATGCCAACGACAATCCTGTGAGCAGCATCTGCTTGGGATCCTGGCGGGTGACCAGAATCCCAACCGACGGGACGAGCAGGCTGAATCCA
>DNOU01000053.1 GCA_003501835.1 Anaerolineaceae bacterium
TACCTGTGGAAGATAACATGGTTGCGTCACCAGGGAAAAAGATCTGGCGGAGGCTGATTCTACTGGTCATCCTGGGTGTCGCCGTCCATCTGATCCTTCCAAATATCCCCACTCTTGAAAATTCACTTCGGGTGGTGGCAAAAATGCAGCTTTGGGCAGTGGGATTGGCTTTCATTGCCCTGATTCTCAGCTACCTGGGGAGCGGCTATCTGCTGCAAAATACCCTCGCCCTTACAAATCAGATCATAAAACTGGGACAAAGTACATTAATTGTGATGGGAGCAGCCAGCATATCCATGGTTGCTGCCGGCATTCTTGGCAGTTCGGCTGCCATCTTTCGCTGGACCAGCCGCGACCAAAAAGGGGTTGAAGGAGCCACCCTGGCCAGTCTGCTGCCTTCCCTGTTCAATGACATGATCTTCGTCTTTTTTTCCATACTCGGTCTGGCGGTCTTGATCATCGGAAACAATCTCTCCCGGGCACAACTGGTTGGTTTTATCATCACGTTGATTGTCCTGGGCGTGATCGTCGGGGTTTCCATTCTGGCAATGAGTCACCGCCAGTACACAACAAAAGCAGTCTTAAGGATCGCATCCATCCCGGCACGCCTGCGCAAGAAGCAACCTGACAAGTCCACCATCCAGAAAGGCGTCGATGATTTATTCGCCGCCTGGGGAACTCTCTGGCAGGGACAATGGCGTCACCTGACAATGGGTGCATTTATCAACGTTGCGTTTAATATGCTCATCCTTTATTTCATGTTTCTGGCCTCAGGAGTGAGCATCAACCTTTGGGTTTTGATCGCCGGTTATGCACTTCCCATGCTTCTGGGGAAAATAGCGTTTATCCTGCCAGGTGGTGTGGGTGTGGTAGAAACGAGCATGATCGCCCTGTATGCAGGCATGGGAATTTCCAACAGCAGCGCTGTTGTGGCTGTCCTGGGTTACAGGCTGATTTCCTTCTGGATTCCAATCATTGCAGGTTTTCCAATCGCGGGTTATCTGGAAAGATCGAGGGCATGACGCACACACATCATCATCTCTGAGCATTAAATGTCACCTCCTTGCTCTTGACGATACGTACCACTGATCGCTATAATTTATTCGAAGCATAACCACCATGAATAATTGAGGGATATGCTTCGAGGAGGTAGCCGTGGACGAAAAGACAGCCAATACAAAAATGAATGAAGCCCGGGAACATTTGCATGCGGCTCATGAAAACATGCACAAGGTCGCCGAAGCCATGATACCCGAAGGCATGCGCGAACATCAACGCGAAGCTCGCAAAGAGTTTTTGCTTGGGATTCGCAGTTTATTGGATGTTGCCATCGAGCACGCAGAAAAACAACCCAAGTAACAGGGAAAGGGCAGCCAAACACAAAGGCATGGGAAAACCGTGCCTTTGTGTTTTCAAAACGGTCTGATACTCAATGGGTCAACAAGGTCAGGATTAAGAAAAGTACCGCAGCCCCGCCGAACCCGGCAGCCAACAAGGTCATTCCCCCCAGATAGAACTGCACCCCTCCCAGCAGGAAGGCAGCGAACACCACCGCCAGTGTTGTGCGCCGTTGTGATCGTTCCAGGCGCTGCAGTTCCTGGCTGAGTGCTGGCACCCGGACTTCCAGTTTTCCCTGTTCCAAGCGGTTCATCAGCGCGTCTGCTCTGGCAGGGAGGGCGACCAATTTTTGCACCCAGATTCCCAGTTCGTCCAATACCATCTGCCATCTATTGCCGTTCTCTGATTCTACGAGCTTTTGCGCGTAAGGTGCCAGAATGATCCAGAAATTGAAATTGGGATCCAACCCGCTGCACATGCCGGAGAGAATACTCACACAGCGGCCAAGAAGAATGAGATTTTCAGGAACCTGAAAGGGCATCTCATAAATGAGATCGCCAAAATCGGCCAGAAATTCCCGCGCGTCCGAGGGATGCAGCTCTACCAATTCCCTGGTCGGTTTACCCCAAAATCGTTCAAAAACCCGCTTGCTGGCACGTTCCAGCAAGTCCGTGTCTGCACCTGGCAAAAGCAGGTCCAGTAGCTGATAGGATTGGATTAACCTGTGGGCATCCTGCGTACCCACCCCCATCAACATTTCACGCACACCCCGGAATGTGTTTTCTGGCAGAGAACCAGTCATTCCAAAATCTACGAATACCAGCTTCCAGGGATGGGTTTCGCCTTGTGCCTCCCCAACCTCCACGAACAAATTACCGGGGTGTGGATCCGCATGAAAAAAAGCATCTTCGAAGATTTGTTTGAAATATGTGTTCAACAACCGGCTGGCTACTTCAGCGCGGTCGATTCCGGCTGCTTCTATGGAGGCATAATCGGTGATCTTGATGCCGCCGACATCCTCAAGGGTCAGCACCCGGCGTGTGGTATGGCTCCAGACCACATGCGGAACGCGAACCTCAGGGTCATCTTTGAAGTTTTCCGCGAACCTCTCGGCATTTTCACCTTCATTGAGATAATCGATCTCTTCGTAAAGCGATCGGCTGAATTCCTCCAACAAGCGCGGTACATTCGCTCGTTTTTGAATGGGTCCATAGCGCTCCACCCAGCGTCCGACGATACGCAGCGCAGAAAGGTCGGTGTCGACAATTTCCTGGATGTGGGGGCGCTGCACCTTCACCACCACCTGCGGGCAGGAGGATGCTTCTTCAGCAGTGCTGAGAAGCTTTGTGGAGTACACCTGCCCAATGGAGGCTGCAGCGATGGGAGTTGTGTCAAATGATGCGAACTTTTCCTCGATTCGGGATCCCAGTTCACTTTCAAGAATCCTACGAATCTGCTCAAAGGGAGCCGGTGCCACTTCGTCCTGCAGACCTGACAATTCAGCTGTGATCTCATGGGGCAGCACATCAATACGGGCGGAGAGGAATTGCCCGACCTTGATCATCACCCCGCCCATCTGTACCGCCAGCTTGCGAAAGCGCCTGGCAATGCTGCGCATGCGCCTTTCACGGGTGGAGAGAGAGAGTTTGCGCAATCCCAGGTGAGGCAGGGTGATATCCCAAAAAATTTCATCCAGAATCGTGAGTCCAAAAAACCATAAAATACGGAGATATCGTCGGCGAAGCATAAACTCGATTATACAATCATGATTCTAAGAAATGGATATGAATCACCCTGGC
>DNOU01000173.1:0-5056 GCA_003501835.1 Anaerolineaceae bacterium
TGTCCTTGCTTTCGGGCATGTTCACAGTCAGGTAATAGCGCAGGGGATCGGGATCATAACGCGAAAGAAAATCGTTCGCCCACACCGCCCAATTGCGGCTGCCGGAAATCTTATGTCCTTCCAGGTTCATGAATTCATTTGCCGGAACGTCATAAGGTAAATTGAGGCGAGTTGGTGATTTGCTGCCGAGAAGCTCATCCAGGGTGCTGCCGGCTCCGAAGATCTCCGCCGGCCAGATGATGGCGTGGAAGGGGATGTTATCCTTGCCAATGAAATAATACGCCCTGGATTCAGGTTTCTGCCACCACTCGCGCCAGGCTTCCTGATCACCATGGATCTGCGCCCATTCGATGGACGCCGAGAGGTAGCCAATGACCGCCTCAAACCAGACATAGAGGCGCTTGGTTTCCCATTCTTTGCCTTCGGGGATACCCTCCTTTGGGAGGGGAATGCCCCAGTCCAGGTCTCGGGTAATCGCCCGTCCGCGCAGCCCCTCAGTAAGGATCTGACTGAGGGATTGCCGCAGCACGTTGGGGCGCCAGTAGGATTCACGGAGTTTCAAGAATTCAACCACCACGTCCTGAAGCCTTGCCAGGTCGAGGAAAAAATGCTCCGTGGAGCGCAACTCAGGTGTGGATCCGTCGATCTTCGAGCGTGGATTAACCAGTAGGGCTGGATCAAGCAGGTTGCCGCAATTATCACATTGATCGCTGCGGGCATTGGTGTATCCGCAGATGTAGCAGGTGCCCTCCACGTACCGGTCGGGCAGGAAGCGCTCCTGGCTGGGTGCATACCACTGCATCTGGCTTTCCTTGTAAAGGAACCCGTTCTGCTTGAGCGCCAGGAACATTTTCTGAGCCACATCCCAATGGTTTTCGGTCTGGGTGGAAGTGAAAAGATCGTAGGTGAGCCCCAGTTTCTGGTAAAGCTCCAGGAATCCCTTGTGATACCTCTCATAAACCGCCAGCGGGGTGGTGTGTTCAGCATCGGCTCGAACGGTGATAGGCGTACCGTGTGAATCGGACCCCGAGACCATCAANNGGCCAGGCAACCGCGATCAAAACAGGTTCAGTCACATAACACCTCGGAGTACCGGTCTAGATGGGCTTATTTTAACACAATCAAACTTGAATTTGACATTGTGATGTGCCCACGGAAATGAGCCGCTATCCCTCCTGTGACCGCTTTTCTGTTCTCTTTCTTGACCGTTATTTGCCTTTCTGTTATGATCTTTGGCACGGAGTAAACAAAGCTATGGACCAAATCCCATCGACACATTCTGAACAGGATGCGGGGGAAGATCGTCCGATCGAAAACAACGAAGTCGAAAATATCCCACCCTCCCAGGGTAACTTACGCAGATTATGGGGGAAGATTCTGGAAGCGGGTTTGGGTGAAACAACATTGCGGATCGGAACTGGAATCGTATCAATCATACTCATCCTGGTGGTCGTCTGGGTGATGAGCAATTTCTTCTTAAAGAGCTCTCGATCTCAAGCAGAGAGCCTAACTGGAACAGTCACTCCAACGCCACCCATCAGCCTGCCTGCATCAGGGGGTGATTTTGCCATTAGCACGGCGGTCACACCTGAGTTTGCCGGGGTTTCCCGTCTGGTGAATTTGCATACCAATCTCCCCAGCCATCCGCGCGACAGCGTGATGCCATACACGGTTGCCAAGGGTGATACGCTCTTCGATATTGCCGATAAATTCGGGCTCAAGCCAGAATCGCTCTTCTGGAGCAACCGCTACATCCTGGGAGACAATCCGGACAACCTGATCCCGGGTTTGGTGATCAACATCCCGCCGCAGGATGGCGCGATCTACCAGTGGAACACCGGCGATGGTCTCAACGGGGTGGCTAAATACTACAAAGTGACTGTGGATGCGATCATCGATTGGCCGGGAAACCATCTCGACCGCAATACCCTGGGTGATTATTCCTTCCCCAATATCCCTGCCGGTACACAGCTTTTCATCCCGGACGGCAAGGCTGAATTCACCGACTGGCTGCCCCACATCACACGCGGCAGTTCGGCGGACGCCGGGGTACGCGGGCCTGGCTATTGTGGAACCATCGACGAAGGTCCCATTGGAAGCGGCAGCTTCATTTACCCCACGGGCAATTCCTGGATTTCGGGATACAACTGGGCTCCACCCATTCACAACGCCATTGACTTCGGTGGAACGATGGGCATTCCCATCTATGCGGCAGACTCCGGTGTGGTGGTGTATTCGGGCTGGAACAACAACGGTTACGGTTACCTGATCGTCATCGATCACGGTAACGGCTGGCAGACGCGTTACGCCCATCTCAGCCAGCGCAATGTGGAGTGCGGCGCCTATGTCTACCAGGGTGACGTGATCGGCTTGATGGGCAGCACCGGTAATTCCACCGGACCCCACCTGCATTTTGAGCTTTTGAACCTTACCTACGGCAAAGTGAACCCGCTGGATTTCCTGCACTAGCTGACTGAATTAAAACCAAAGACGCCAGAGATGCCCTGGCGTCTTTTTGATAGTCCATGAGCGATCTGTGGACTGTATAATAAGATTGTTCAGGCAGGTGTTTGATGACCCATCCCATTTCGACCGTACGTCCTTCACCAATTGCAGGAACTTGGTACTCAGGCAATCCCAATGTTCTTCGAAAGGAAATTGAAAATTACCTTCACAATGCTGAGCCCTGCAAGGTCTCAGGCAGTCTTGTCGGGCTGATTGTCCCGCATGCAGGTTACCGTTATTCAGGTAAAACTGCAGGGTTTGGTTACCGCTGCGTGCAGGGGTTGAATTTTGATCTTTGCGTGGTGGTATCACCCTTACACCAGGCACACCCTGCCCAGCTTCTGACCTCGGCGCATCAGTTTTTTGAAACCCCTCTGGGTCAGGTGAAGATGGACCTGCATGCCATACGTACCTTTCAGCATCTCTTGTTCGAAGACAGCGGTCTCACCCTCACCGAGATTGCCAATGATGATGAGCATTCCCTGGAAATCCAACTGCCCTTCCTGCAGGTCGCATTGACGAAACCCTTTCAATTGCTTCCGATAATGGTACGCAGCGAAACCGAAAAGGTGATCACCATCGTGGGAGAGACGCTGGCAAAAGTGGTCAGCGGCAGAAATGTGCTTCTGGTTGCAAGTACCGACCTTTCACACTTCTACAGCGAGCATGAAGCCAGAGTACTGGACCGTGAAATGCTCAGCCAGATTGAGGCTTTTTCGCCTTCCGGAGTGCTGAAAGCCGAACAGACCGGTACAGGTTTCGCCTGTGGCGCCGGTGCGGTGGCTACGGTGTTGACCGCTGCCAAAGCCCTGGGTGCTGACAGGGTTACCCAGGTACATTATTCCACCTCTGCTGATGCCACACATGATCCCTCCAGCGTTGTGGGGTATGGAGCAGCAGTCATCACCAAATCATAGTAGAGCGAGTCTTCATGTCTGATTTTGCCCGGGTGGCGGTCAACATTGCCCAGATCCATCAAACATACGACTACGCCATACCCGCCGACTTGCAGCGGCGTGTTCAACCTGGATCGCTGGTGACAGTGCCTTTTGGTAAGCAGCTCGCTCAGGGAATTGTTGTCTCTCTGCTTGATGAACCCGAAGTGGCTGAAACAAAAGATATTGAATCGCTGGTGGATGAAACCCCGGTCGTCACCCCGGTACAAATAGAGCTCGCCGGTTGGTTGGCAGAGGAGAATCTCGAAACGTTGCCTGCCTGTCTCGACATGATGCTTCCCCCCGGCATCAGCCAGCACACAGATTTTCTGCTCCATCTGCTCAACAAGCCGGAAAAACCGGAGGAACTCTCTCACCTGCAGTCGAGGTTGGTGGCTCTCCTCGAGAAACGTGGAGACCTGCGCGGGCGCCAGGTGGATGCCCTCATGCCCGGGTTGAATTGGAGACAGGTGCTGCCCCCGTTGATCCGCAAGCTCATTATCTCCTCCTGGCCGGTCCTTCCCCCTGCCAGGGTGAGACCCAAATACGTGCGCACTGCTGCCCTGGCCATCGATCCTGCAAGTATAGAACCGGGTTTACTGGGATCCAGGACCACTCCAGCTACCGAGCGCCGTCTGCGGATCCTTGAAATCCTGGCAAATGAAGCCCTGCCGCTAAATGTAGCCTGGGTCTATGCAGAAGCCGGCGCATCCTTTGATGACCTGCGCTGGCTGGAGGAGCGTGACCTGATCGTTCTCGGCGAGACCGAGATCTGGCGCGATCCGCTGGAAAACCTGACCCCGGTGTTCACCACGCCCCCGCAGTTGACCCCTGACCAGGCGGTCATCTGGGATCATCTATCCTCCCAGATGCTTGCTGCCCAGGAATGTGTACCCAACCTGCTGACAGGGGTTACCGGTTCTGGCAAGACCGAACTCTATCTGCGCTCGGTCCAGGCAATACTTGACCGCGGCCAGCAAGCCCTGATCATGGTGCCGGAGATTTCGCTCACTCCCCAGACTGTACGGCGCTTCTTTGCACGCTTTCCCGGAAAGGTGGGGTTGGTGCATTCCAAACTTTCACCAGGTGAGCGTTATGATACCTGGCGGCGCATCCGATCGGGCGATTTGAGCGTGATCGTCGGCGCCCGCAGCGCCCTTTTCAGTCCCTTCCCTGATCTCGGCCTGATCGTGATCGACGAGTGTCATGATGGATCGTATTCGCAATCAGATACGCATCCTCATTACCGCGCGGTGGACACCGCACTTCACATTGCCAAAAAGACGGGGGCNNCACTGGCACCAACTCGCCCTTCCCAAAAGGGTGCTGGCACATGTTGGGGAGGTGCCAGGTTTCGAGGGATCCCTGGAACCAGGCAAGCCAGCGGAATTGCCTCTGCCTCCGGTGTCCATTGTGGACATGCGCCAGGAGTTGAAAGCAGGCAACCGCTCTCCTCTCAGCCGGTTGCTCCTCAGCAGTCTGCAGGAGGTTCTGGCTCAGAAACAGCAGGCGATCCTTTTCCTCAACCGCCGGGGGAGTGCCACTTATGTCTTCTGCCGCGACTGCGGCAGCACACTGCGCTGTCCTCGCTGTGATAATCCGCTCACATACCATGC
>DNOU01000173.1:5079-7147 GCA_003501835.1 Anaerolineaceae bacterium
ACCCAGATGATCGCCAAGGGGCTTGACCTGCCCCTGGTCACCCTGGTCGGAGCGGTGCTGACAGATATCAGCCTCAACCTGCCGGATTTCAGGGCGGCTGAACGCACCTTCCAATTGCTCACCCAGGTGGCAGGCCGCGCCGGACGCAGCCCCCTGGGGGGAAAAGTCATCTTTCAGACCTTTCAGCCAGACCAGTATGCCATCCAGGCAGCTGCCAGGCATGACCTGGAAGGATTTTCCGCGCAAGAACTGACCCTGCGCAAGCAGACCGGTTACCCGCCCTACTCGCGGTTGGTCAAGGTCGAATTTCGCGGCAATGTCGAGGAGGATACCCGCCTGGCAGCGGAATCCGGCGCCCGGCTGTTCCAGGGTTGGATCGACGAGGCACACTTGAACGCCACCAGCCTGATCGGACCTGTGCCATGCTATTACAGCCGGGTGAAAGGCAGGTACCGCTGGATGGTCCTCCTCCGCGGACCAAACCCTGGTCTTCTCTTCACCGGCCGGCCACTCGCTTCCTGGCAACCCCGTGCTGTGGACGTGGATATCACGGTCGATCCCATCAGCGTGTTGTGACACACGGAAATACAGAGAGTTGAAAATCGAGAATCGTACTCACGCCGTCCATGGCGTCCGTCAGTCAAAGGTTCCCTCGATATTACAAAGTGGGGGCACAGCGCGCTGTGCCCCCACCCATAGTAAAACCCTTCCGGGGAAAGATGACAAAATGTTTAGTATCCCAATACCTGCCAGGGGTTGATGAACGAATTATTATACCGGACCTCAAAGTGCAGGTGGGCTCCGGTGGACCGTCCCGTGGATCCAGCAGCACCAATGGGGTTTCCTTGATAGACATTCTGCCCGCATGAAACATAGATGGCTGAAAGGTGGGCGTACAACGTGGCATATCCGTTGTTGTGGTCAATTTCCACCAGGTTGCCGTAACCGCCATCAATCCAGCCGGCATATACCACGGTTCCCGAATCTGATGCATACACAGGTGTGCCAGTGGCAGCAGCAATGTCAATTCCCAGGTGGTAGGAGGTGAAATCAAATCCGGATAGAAAATGGTTCCCCACCGGCCAGGTAAATCCGGTTGAACCCATAAACCCGGTGGCAGGGATCCTGCAGCCGCCCGGGCCTGCAATCTCACGGTTGGCTCCCGACCTGGGGGAGAACGCCACTGGAACGATCCAGCTGCGGATCTCACGCGAACCCCCGGGGATCATCACGTAGGTATCCGGAGGAATGACTGGATGGGTGACATCCAGCTGGTTGGACGGCCAGCTAACGATATCTGCCACCGTGGCTTTGTACTTCCCGGCAATGGCGTCAAGGGTATCGTCCTCTTTCCACTTGTAATAAATGCCGTCCGTGGGGGGAATGATCAGTTGCCAGCCGGGACTGAGGAAAGTGGGATCGTCGTTGAGCAGGTCATAATTTGCCCAAAGGATGGTCTCCGGTTTGATATTGTATTCCTTGGAGATGGAAAAAATGGAATCGCCGGGTTGAACCGTGTATTTCACTGCGCTGCGGCGGCTATCCTTGGGGATGGTCGTATCCAGACTCGCCAGGCGCACCATGTACATGTCAGCCGCACTGGGAGTGTACGCCGGCAATTCAGCTCTGGCAATTTCCACAGCCTCTGGAGGATTCGTAGTACCGGCATTGGCTTTCACCAGGCTGAAGGGCAGCCCTTTGAACAACACCAGAACCAGGATCACTACCACTAAGATTGTTGCCGCCCACGAAAAGTAGAATAGAACCTTTCCTTTTCCGGCTGAGGTCTTTTTTCGTCCCTCAGTTGCCTTTTCAGGGGCTGTTTTTTCTAAACTCACTGATCCTCCGTCAAGTTCTCGAGGAATTCCTGGTTGTTCTTCGTTCTCATCATTCGTTGGATGATCGCTTCTGTCGCCACCGACGGATCAAGTCCGGCACCGCCAGGAGGCGTGGCGATCATCTGCAGGTACATGCGGCGCATCAACCAAACGCGCTGCAGAATATCTGGACCCAGTAGCAGGTCTTCGCGGCGGGTGGAGGAGCGCTCGATGTCAATGGCGGGGAAGAT
>DNOU01000173.1:7218-18855 GCA_003501835.1 Anaerolineaceae bacterium
TCCATGCCACCCGAAAGCGTACGCCCGGAGGGATTGACCACCAGGTTGTACGCCCGCGCCAGGCGGGTCAACGAGTCCATCAATATTACCACATCCCGTCCAATTTCCACGAGGCGCTTGGCGCGCTCAAGAGTAATTTCAGCAGTCCGTACATGTGAACTTACCGGTTCATCGAAAGTGGAAGCCACCACCTCAGCATCCACCGAACGGTCCATATCAGTCACTTCCTCCGGGCGTTCGCCGATGAGTGCGATGATGAGATGAACATCAGGGTTGTTTTCGGTGATCGAATTGGCAAGCTGCTTGAGGATGGTGGTCTTGCCGGCTTTGGGCGGCGAAACGATCATGCCGCGTTGACCCCGCCCGATGGGGGCAATGAGGTTGATCATGCGTGAAGAAAGGATGCTGCGATCGGTCTCAAGATCAAATCTTTTATCCGGGAAAATGGGGGTGAGATTTTCAAAATTTTTGCGGTTTCGGATCTCTTCGGGGGTCATCATGTTGATGGTTTCCACCTTGAGCAACCCGTAGTGGCGTTCAGCATCCCGTGGCGGGCGAACCACACCGATCACAAAATCACCCATGCGCAGGTCATAACGGCGCAACTGAGCCTGTGATACATAAACGTCATCCGGCCCAATCGTGTAATTGGTGCGGAGGAATCCAACTCCTTCCGGCGTAATTTCCAGCACACCGCCCTTGACCTCAATACCTTCTGCAGCGGCTTCCGCTTTGCGAATATTCAGTATCAGATTTTCTTTCTTCAGGCGGTTGGCATTGGGAATATTCAACTCAGCCGCAAGGCTTCGCAAGCTCGCGAGAGAAGCCACTTCCATTTCGGATATTTTCATTTGGGTTTGTTCCATGATTATAGAATGAATTGCGTGCCACCTTATCCCTGGCGGGTAAAATGACAATAATGGATTATTTAAATAGGTTTGGGATATTTGGCTGCCAATCCTTGATCATGGTTTGGCAAGCCGCTACTTTTGAAATGTTCGAACAAGTTAATTGAGTATATCATGGATGATTCACTGATGCAAGCACGACCGGAGATAACAAAAATGTAAAAGGTTGTTTGGATCAACCCAAATACTCACGCAGATGACGACTGCGGGTGGGATGGCGCAATTTTCGCAGTGCCTTGGCTTCAATCTGGCGAATGCGCTCACGGGTGACATTGAAATAACGGCTCACCTCTTCGAGAGTGTGATCCTTGCCGTCAATCAAGCCAAACCGGAGTTCCAGAACCTGGCGTTCACGCTCCGAAAGAGCCGCCAGGGCGCTTTGCACCTGTTCGCGCAGCATTTCACGTGCCGCTGCATCCATCGGCTCCATGGCTTCGTCATCCTCGATAAAATCGCCCAGCTGGCTGCTTTCTTCATCTCCCACAGGACGCTCAAGAGAAATGGGTTCCTCCGCAGATTGCAGCACACGCTGCACTTTCATGGTCGCCCAGGTCCATCGCCGCTGCAGCTCAAGGTCGATGGGTTGGTTTGTTTCCCGCGCCTTGCGAATCAGTTCCACGTCGGCGGGTGAGAGAAAATCGGATTCAAGCGCCAGCTCTTCGAGGGTGGGTTCACGCCCCAACTCCTGAACGAGGTTTCGCTGGACACGCATGATACGGGTGATCGCCTCGAACAAGTGCACCGGGATGCGGATGGTGCGTGCATGTTCGGCAATATAGCGGCTGATCGACTGCCGGATCCACCAGGTGGCATANNGTCCAGGAAAGAGATCCCCCGTCCAAGGTAGCGTTTGGCGATGCTCACCACCAGCCTCAGGTTGGCTCGAATGAGTGTCTGATTGGCTTCTTCGGATCTGCGTCGGATGGCTTCAAGATCTCCCGCCAGCACGTCTTCACCAGGCAGCGCTGCTTTGAACCATTCCAGATCAGGCAGGACATAAGATTCAGTCAAGATCTGAAGCAGCCTGTTCGCCAGGTCTCCAGGCAGGCAGTACATACTCAGGAAAAGTGTAAACGCACTGCGAGCCACTGATTCCCAACCCTGGTCTTTACCCCACAACCCATTATCCAGGTAGGAACGCAGGTATGAAGGGTCATCTGCCATCCACTGACGTTTGAGCAACTGGGCTTCTGCCAGGATCAGTGAAAGATCGGGGAGATCGCCCCGTCCAAGATTTTTGATTTCAACCTGCATCTTCGACCAGGCGTCAAACATTTCTTCGATCAGGGAAATGAATATTCCGCGATAGAAACCATCAGGTTTGGCGGCCTTTTTTTCGCCCCCATCCAGTGCGTCCACCCGGCATTGGGCTTCAATCCTGGCGGCGAGGCGAAATTCACTATCCGCATCCAGCAGGTGAATCTGACCAATTTCCTTCAAGTAGAGCCGGACAGGATCTTCTGAGAGTTCCATGGCAATGGAAGGGTCCTCAAGAATTTCCAAAGGCTCTTCATTGACAAGCTCGTTCCATTCGCCGCTGGTCTGTGCCAGTGCCGAATCATCCGGTTCCTGTCGAATGAGCGAATCTTCTTCCAGGTTGGCGTTTGCTGCAAGCGGGATATCCATGCTTGAAATGGCGCTCACCGCGCGTCGGGTTTTTCCATTTTTCAATGGCTTGCGGTGAGTTGCTTTTTCAGCCGTGGACTTGCGTTCGGGTTTTGATTTTTCTGGTGTTGCCGGATCTGACATGGGTTAACTATACCACAAATGAAACTGTCAACTGTTGATCAAGTGCCTGGCTTGTGCCTGGTCAAGGCGCCCTCTTAATAGGGTGAGTTGCAGGATTTGTTCCTGAATGGCTTTGCGTTCCTCGTCAGTGGTGTCTGCCTCTTCTTCCATAAACCGCAGTTGATTCAAGCCCTCGCGGGTTCGAATCTGACGCAGGTGAACCACTGTCCGCGCCAGATCGTCCACCAGGCGATCTTCCGACATCCGGCTGACCTGGATTTCCTGGTGGCTCAATTGCTCAAAGCGCTCCGCCAGCAACTCAGGCAATTCTGACTTGATGAAATCCACAGGATCACGGGCATCCTGCGCCAACCCGTCAAATGCCAGCCGGGCGATCATGAGGTGGTCGGAATTCTCAAAGTCATTGAGTGAGAGTGGAGCCAACGAGGCGGATTGAAGCGCGCGATTCAACGGATAGATGATCTCGGGTTGATTCAGAAAGAGGCTCAACAAATGCGCCTCCACCCTGTGCGTCAGCAGGTCGCTCAACTTCTCCTTCGGCGGGAGCTGAGGTTCTGTTCCCGGGATGATGCCACGTATGGGCTGCCTCCGAACCCTCTGAACCACACGCTGATTGCCCAGGAGCGAACGCTCATCCACGCGCAACAAACGGGCAAGGCGTTGACGGTAGGCATCGCGCTCCACCGGCGAGGGTACATCCTCGATCAACGGCAGCACCTGTGCGGCAATGGTGGATTTGGTTTTTGGGTCATCCAGGTCTTTTTCCCGCGACAGGGTTTCCATCACATGCACCACAATGGGCTGTGCAGCTGAAAGGATATCCCGCCATTTTTGCGGATCAGCCAAAACCACATCGTCAGGGTCGNNACCATGCGCATCAAAGCCCACCTCTTCACTGCGGTCCAGGGCTTGCCGCGCCAGCTCCAGTCCGCGCAGCGTGGCTTTCTCACCTGCAGCATCAGCATCCAGCGCCAGCACGATCCGCCGGGTGTATTTCTTCAACATGCGCAGCTGATCTTCGTTGAGCGCAGTGCCCATGGGCGAGACCGTGTTCTTGAACCCGGACTGATGCAGAGCAATCACATCCAGGTAACCTTCCACGATCACCACCTGGTCATCGGTTCGAATGGCTTTGCGCGCCTGATCCAGCCCGTAAAGCAGGTGACTCTTGTCGAAAAGTGGCGTTTGCGGTGAATTGAGGAATTTGGGCACATCGTTTGGATCAAGAATACGGGCACCGAAGCCAGCCATCTTCCCCGCTGCATCGCGAATAGGGAACATGATGCGGTTGCGAAACTTGTCATAGAAACCGCCTGAATCGCGCTCGTTGAGCAGCCCCGCCTGTAACATTTCCCCGGTCGAATACCCCCTGGCGCTAAAGTGACCCAACAGCCCCTCGTAACCGGCAGGCGCATAACCCAGGCGGAAGTTTTCAATGCTTTGCTGGTTCACTCCACGCTTGAGCAGATAATCCAGGGCAGGCTTTCCGGCTGGATCCTGCGTCAGATGATAAGCATAATATTCAACGGCTTCCTCCAGCAAGGTGCGCAGGCGGGCATATTCCTCTTCCACTGCCTGACGTTCGGGAGTCTGCGGTACCAGGGTGACCCCCGCCCGTTGTGCCAGATACTTCAACGCCTCGGTGAAGTCCCAGCCTTCCTTCTTCATTACAAACTTGAAGATATCGCCGCCCTCGTTGCACTGACCAAAGCAGCGCCATGTGCCCGATTCGGGGAAGACGGCAAAGGCGGGGGTTTTGGTGTTTTGATGAAAAGGGCAGAAGCCGGTATAGCTTTTGCCGGAACGGCGCAGCTTCACCGATTCGGAAACGAGATCAACAATATCGATGCGTGATTTGATCTCATCAATTGCGGTCATTTTTTCCTGCCAGGATATGTCGATTCAATGTACGGCTTCTCCAGAACATGATCAGACCATTTGACCTGCAGCCTTTGGCGGACAAGTCTCCGGCACTTAAAACCCTTCCAGTTTCGAAAAATCCGCCACGCCGCGGGTGAGTGCGCTGATGTGCTGCAGCAACCCCAGGCGGTTGGCGCGCACTTTGGGGTCTTCATCCATCACCAGCACGGTATCAAAGAAGCGGTTGATCGTGGGGATGATCGGCTCGAAGGCGCTGAGCAGCTCATCCACCGCACCTGGCTGGCGGGCAGCCGATTCAAGATCCAGTACCACAGAATAGAGTTCTTTTTCAGCAGATTCCCTGAATGCCATCGGATCGACGGTGTACAGGGTTTTCTGGTCGCGGGTGATGCGCACGCAGCGCGAATAAGCGGGCAGAATGGTCGTCCAATCGGGTCGTGCCACCCAGGCGCTGAGCTCTCTCACTGCACGCACCACCCCGGCAGGGTTCGACTGCTGCTCCGCAAGCACCGCATCCACCACATCATAGCGGTATCCCTGCTCGGTGAGGCTGTTTCGCAATCGTCCAACAATGAAATCGAGGCAGTTTTGCTGGATTGTGGAATCGGTGGGAATGGGGAGCTGTGCCGAAGCCAGAGCAATCCCTTCGGTGAGGTCGAAATCCAGGTCAAAAGCTGCCAGGCTCTGGACAAGTCCCAGGGCGGTGCGCCGCTGGGCAAAGGGGTCTCTGGTACCCGTGGGTGCCAGACCGGCGGCAAACAACCCCGCCAGCGAGTCCAGGCGGTCTGCAATCCCGATGATCAGGCCCACTTTGCTGGAAGGAACTTCATCGCCCGTGAAGCGCGGTAGATAGTGATCGTAGATCGCCTGCGCCACCTCGTCCGATTCACCTGAGAATTTTGCGTAATAGCGGCCCATCACACCCTGCAGCGAAGTCATCTCGATCACCATGTGGGTCACCAGGTCTGCCTTGCACAGGTGAGCCGCACGCAGGGCAGTGGCTTTTTCAGACTCTGAAAGCCCGATCTTTGCGGAAAGTTTTTCCACCAGGGCTTCGATGCGCTTCGTTTTATCGAGCATTGAACCGAGTTTGAACTGGAAGGTGAGCGTGCCCAGGCGGTCGAGTGAATCAGCCAGTTTGTGCTGTAAATCCTCCTGGATGAAGAAGCTGGCATCGGCAAAACGGGCGCNNGTCAGCACAGGGAAGTAGCGTTGATGTTTCTTCATCACCGAGATCAACACCTCGGGCGGCAGGCGCAGCTGCTCCTCACTGAACGAACCGCGTAAAGCGGTGGGGGCTTCCACCAGCTGGGTCACTTCGTCCAGCAAAACCTCATCCACTTCAGTATTCCCGCCCACCTCGGCTGAAAGTGCCCGCACCTGGGCGCGAATTTGATCTTTGCGCACCTGCGGATCGAGCACGATGCCCTCTTTTTCAAGCAAGCCAAAATACTCCGCGGCAGAGTTGACCGGCAATTCCACGGGTTCAATGAAGCGCAGACCGCGCGTGACACTGCCGGCAGTGAGACCGGCAAATTTGAACGGGATGGATGCGCTGCCCAGTTTGGCCTGCAGCCAGCGGATGGGTCGGGAGAATGCAATGTTGGTGGAGTTCCAGCGCATGGATTTGTCAAATTTGATGCCAGCCACGAGTTCGGGCAGCGCCTGCAGCAGCACTTCGTAGGCGCTCCTGCTGGATTCAGTGACCATGGCGACCACATACTGACCGCCGTCGATCTCCTTGATCTGCAGGTCACCGACGCTGACACCCCGGCTTTGGGCAAAACCCTCAGCGGCACGGGTGGGCTGTCCCGTGGCATCAAAGGCGCGGCTGGCCGGGGGACCTTTGACCATGGAGGTGCGATCCATCTGGCGATCGGCAAGGTCTTCGACCCATGCCACCAACCGCCGGGGAGTGCCCAGGATGGTCACCTTGCCGTGAGCCAACCGTAATTCGTCCAACAGGGCAGGTACGCCCTCACGCATTTGATCGAGGGCAGTCTCCAGGTCCGCTGCTGGCAATTCCTCGGTGCCAATTTCGAGCAGAAATTCTGCCGGAGCCGTGGGCAGGTTGGCTGGGATCAATGCCGGGTCACTTTCAGCAACTCCTGCTCCAGTTGCCGGCTTTTCTGACAACCATGGGAATTCCAGTGCCTGGCGTTGAGCCACATAGGCTTCAGCATTGCGGTGCGAAAGATCGCGCATCCGGCCAAAGAGCGCCTGGCGTTCTGTCACACCCACAGCTCCGCGGGTATCGAGAACGTTGAAGGTGTGCGAAAGTTTAAGGATATAGTCATGAGCGGGCAGCACCAGGCCCTGGCTCAAAGCCTGCTCAGCTTCTTTTTCGTATAGCTTATAGAGCTGGCGCTGGCGATCCACGTCCGCTGTTTCAAAATAGTACTTGCTGTGCTCCACCTCGCCCTGGTAATGGACATCGCCATAGGTGTGAGTCTGATTCCAGCGCATTTCGCGAAAATGATGCACGTGCTGCAGCGGCATGGTGATGCGTTCGAGACCGTAAGTGATCTCCACCGCCACCGGGTCCACCATCAGCCCGCCGGCCTGCTGGAAATATGTGAATTGCGTGATCTCCTGACCATCCAGCCAGACCTCCCAGCCCAACCCCCAGGCACCCAGCGCTGGCGATTCCCAGTTGTCTTCGACGAAGCGGATGTCGTGCTTGCGCGGGTCAATGCCAAGAGCCTCCAGCGATTTGAGGTACAACTCCTGCGGGTTGCCGGGATCAGGCTTGAGAATGACCTGGAATTGGTAATGCTGCTGAAAACGGTTGGGATTTTCACCGTAACGTCCATCATCGGGGCGCACGGATGGCTCAACGTAAGCGACTTTCCAGGGTTCCGGTCCAAGTACCCTTAAAAAGGTGGCCGGATTCATGGTTCCAGCGCCCACCTGCGTGTAATAGGGCTGCCAGATCATGCAACCCTGGTCAGCCCAAAAGCGCTGCAAAGTCATAATTATGTCTTGAAAAAATAAGGGTTGACTCATTCATCCTCCCGGATTGGGCGGTAGTGGTATGGAATTGGGATTATTATACCTGTGATTGAAGGGGAAAACGTTACACGGGTTCCGGAAGGATCTTGCCACGGAAAGTGCTATTTCCTGATTTGTTTGATGAATTCCGGGGTGTTCAATTGCCTTTCAAGCAAATGGGTGAGGTAATGGTTGATCAAAGCCTCAATCTCGTTCCGCACATTGACCGCCGGATCCGCCACCGAAGCCTGTTCATACGTGCTGCGCTGAAAATGACGCAGGTATTTCAACGCTTCCATGCTCACCTCTCGGGCAGTGGGATTCGCAGCTCCATCGCCGGGGCAGAGAATTCCTCCCAGCTCGGCAGAGAANNTCATACCAGCGGACTGGAATGAAGGGGGATTCTACGGTGGAAAGCCGCTGCAGGGTGGTTGTGAGAAGGTCATACAACTGCCAGTTCTGACCCTCCTCGTAAATGAAGCGCTCCAGCAATTCCACCACATAGGCTGCCTGGCTCATGCGTCCCAGGTCTTCGCGCAGGGGCTGAAAGGAATTGAGTGTCTCTGCCTGGGTGACGATCCACAGGTCGTGTCCGCGGGCAAGCATCAATGCCACCCGTGTGAAGGGTTCCAGATGGCCTGCCTTGCGGCTCTGGATCTTGCGGACCCCCTTGGCGATCGCGCGCAATTTCCCCTGCTCGCGGGTGTAAAGGGTTAAAAGCCGGTCGGCTTCGCCATAATCAGAATGGCGCAGCACCACGGCATCCACCCGCAGGGATCGTTCGGTTTTGGGCACAGTGCACCTTTCGCCGGGATGCGGTCAGATCAAATCTTCGGGGGTAAAGGCATGCGGCAGCAGGTCGTCCACAGAAGCATCGATATGGATATTACCGGTATCATCCACCACGATCACCTTCATCTGCAGGGAAAATTCAGACATGACCTGCCTGCAGGATCCGCAGGGGCTGCCGCCATTCTCAGTGGCGATGGCGATGGCTTCAAAATTACGCTCGCCTTCCGAAATGGCTTTGAAGATTGCCACCCGTTCGGCACAAATGGAGGTCGGGTAGGCAGAATTTTCGATATTGACACCGGTATAGATCTTGCCGCTGGCTGCCAGCAAGGCTGCTCCTACTGCATAATGCGAATAGGGCGAATAGGATCGTTCACGTGCCCGAATCGCCAGGTCAACCAGTTCATCACGCTTCTTCGGTGACAGTTCCATTTTGCTCCTCTTCCAGAGGCGGAAGGATGCCGCGTTTTGCGCGGATGCGAATGATTCGCCGGCTGCGCACCACTTCCACCGCCAGTATCCATCCTTCCACCTGCAAGCTTTCACCTTCCTCAGGCACCCTGCCAAATTCTCCATAGATGTATCCCGCCAGGGTATCGGCGCTTTCATCCTGCAGGTGGGTGCCCAGGGCATCATTGAAATCATCCAGCGATACGCGTCCGCGGAAGAGGTACTCATCCTCTGAGACCTTTTCCACGAGCAGTTCTTCCTTCTGGTCATACTCATCGCGGATTTCGCCCACGATTTCTTCCACAATGTCCTCAAGGGTGACGATCCCCGCCATGCCACCGTATTCATCCACCACGATCGCCAGGTGAACCCCTTTTTCCTGCATTTCTGAGAGCAGTTCATCCACCTTCTTCGACTCGGGGACAAAGTAGGCGGGACGCAGGTATTGGCGGATGCTCATCTCCTCGCCGTTTTCAAGCCCCACCTTGAGCAGGTCTTTGGCGTAGAGCAAGCCGATGACATTATCGATCGTTTCCTCATAAACGGGGACTCGTGAATGACCAGATTCCACGATTTCATGAGCCGCCACCTGGAAGGGGGTGTTTACATCCAGCGCCAGCACATCGATGCGCGGCACCATGATCTCGCGGCTGAGCGTATCGCCGAACTGGAAGATGGAGTAGATCATACGCCGTTCATCCTTCTCCAGCCCGCCTTCCGGTTGACCCACCTGTACCCAGGTTTTCAGCTCATCCTCGGTTACAGCGCCCAGGCTGCGCTCAGATTGTCCTCGCGTTCCCTGCAGCTCGGTCAACACCAGGGTGATGGGCTTTACCACAAAGTTTAACGCTGCAGCGATGGGTGTGAGTGAGATTGCCCACATTTCGGGGTTCTTCAGCGGCAGTCGTTCGAGCGAAAACTCCATGGCGAACAGCACCACCAGGGTAAGTATGGCAATCCCCAACGCACCTGCCAGCTTGATTTGATCCTTCCACAAGGTGAGAACGATCCAGATCGTTGCAGTCAGCACCAGGATGTGACTGATGCCAGTGAGAATGCGCAGCATGGCGCGCAATTCCGGTTTTTCAACCAGTTTCAATGTCGATTGTGCCTGCAGCTGCAGGTGCTCTGGAACCCCCATCAACTGTGTCAGACGCGCATTGATCAATGCGGCGCGAATGACTGCGAAAAACAGGTCAAGCAGGACGAGAAAGACAAGCAAAAGCCAGTTAAGGTTACTCAATGCTCCTTTTTCCTTCTGATCGAATGCGCCGGAACACCGACGACTGTATCACCTGCGGGAACATCCCTGGTTACCACGGCTCCGGCGCCGGTATGTGCGCCTTTGCCAATGGTTACAGGTGCCACCAGCATGGTGTCTGATCCAATGAACACATCATCGCCAATCACTGTGGGATGTTTCTTCACCCCATCAAAATTGCAGGTGATGGTTCCGGCACCGATGTTGACATTTTCGCCTATATCAGCGTTGCCGATGTACGAAAAATGCCCCATCTTGGTGCCGGGTCCCAGGGTCGAGTCTTTAACCTCGCCGAAATTACCCATATGCACGCCCTCGCGGAGGTGTGCACCCCGGCGTAAGCGGCAGAAAGGTCCCATGGTTACGCGATCTTCCAAAATAGCACCTTCGATGACAGATGCCAGCAATTTGCAATCATTACCCACCTTCGAGTCAGTTACGAGGGTGTTGGGTCCAATGCGGCAGCCTTCACCGATGGACGTGTGTCCGCGCAAATAGGTATTCGGCAGCAGAACGGTATCCATGCCAAGGGTCACACTGTCTTCGATGTACACCAGGTTCGGATCGAGCATGGTCACACCCGCCAGCATCCAGCGTTCATTGATGCGCCGGCGTATGGCTGCTTCAGCCTCGGCAAGATGTACGCGTGTATTGATGCCCATCGCCTCCAGCTCATCCTCAAGGTTGATGGCAGCCACCGGTTTTCCAGCTTCCACTGCCACTGCAACAATATCGGTCAGATAGTACTCCCCTTTGGGGGAGATCTTGATCTGTTTCAAGGCATCCCACAGCCAGGCTGCAGAAAAGCAGTAAGCGCCAACGTTAAGCTCGTTGATCTTCAGTTGTTCGGGAGTTGCCCATGCTTCCTCAACAATCGCCTTCACGCTCCCATCAGCAGCACGCACCACCCTTCCAAACCCGCGCGGCTTTGAAGAGAGGACGGTGAGCATGGTCATGGGTCCAGGGTTCGCCTTTTGTGCTGCGACCAGGTCGGAGAGCGTCTGTGCCGTCAGCAGCGGCATATCGCCGTAGGTCACCAACACCAGGTCTGCCTTACCCTTCACAAGATCTTCAGCCGACATCACGGCGTGAGCGGTGCCCAGCTGCTCGTTCTGCACTGCAAACCGGGCCTGGTCCCCCACCAGGCGCTGCACCTCGTCAGCCCCGTTTCCAATGACCAGCACAGGCTTTTCAGAACCTGCCCCCCGGGCAGCTTCTATGGCGTAAAGCACAATTTCCTTCCCATTCAATGGATGCAATACCTTGGGCAGATTTGAAACCATGCGCGTGCCCTGTCCGGCTGCGAGAATGACCGATGCGATTTTCATGCACAACTCCTTCACCGTATTATGACATAACTTCGTTCATCGTATGTTAAAACAAACGACGAGCCCTGCGCCAGGGGGCTGCGCATCGCTCGTTCAGGTCTTGCGTGTCTAGCGTCACTACTTTTTTTCTTCATCCAGCGTGGTTTGCAGGCTGGGGCACCTGGATTCGAACCAAGATCCACAGATCCAAAGTCTGGTGTGCTGCCATTGCACCATGCCCCATTGTTCAACCAGCAAGTGCAGTGATTTTAACACAGTTATCCGGGTTAATACAGTG
>DNOU01000075.1:0-1965 GCA_003501835.1 Anaerolineaceae bacterium
TCATAGGCGCCAAAGATGGTGCTGCGGTGGACAAATTTCACCGGCAATCCATCGAAGAGCTTGAGCAGATCACGGCGGGTGTAAACATTCACATGCGGAGCCAGGCGGTCGCGCCAACGGCGGGGCAGGTAGTTGACCAGCGCGATGTTGCCAAAATGATATGTTCCCCGCCAGTAGATACCGTGCGTTTCAAAAGGATAGCCCCGGTTGGGGCAAAAAAGCACCAGCCTGCCGCCAGGCTTGAGCGTACGCACGATCTCCCGGATCGTCAGCCGGTCATCCTGCACATGTTCCAGCACTTCATGGCTGAGCGTCAGGTCAAAGAAGCTGTCGGGGAAAGGAAGGTGCTCGCCCATACCGCAGATCACACGCGGAGTTTTTTGGAAAGCGTCCACTGTGCGGTCAAATTCAATATCGAGTCCAATCGCGAAGTGATCAGGTGCAGCCAGGCGGCCAAGGTAAGATCCCAAACCGCAGCCATCCACAAAGATCCTGCCATTGATGCGGTCCCCCGCAGCGTCCAATATCATCTGCAATCGGCGCTGCTGCCCTTCGCGCCATACATAAGAGGGTTCACCGCGCAGGGCTGCTTTGTCTGAGTGGGTTTGGGTCATGAATTTTCCTGGTATCCAAAAAGAGGTTCGTTCGCCACAATGCTACCATAAAACGGGCAGCCAGGTCTCACTCGGTCACAGCGGATTCCTGGTCGGGCAGAGGCACCCAGGCGAGTACCGTTGACCCTGCGCCAATCTCGCTGGTGATATCCACCTCGCCGCCAACATTGGTGGCGCGGGTCTGCATGTTCGAGAGACCGTGACCGATGGCTTTGCGGATTTGATCGGGGTTGAACCCCTGGCCATCATCATGGATTTCAAGCAGTGCCCGATCGTTGGTCTTCCAGAGCAGCACTTCCACATGGCGGGCATGTGCGTGTTTGGCGATATTTGCCAGGCTCTCCTGGCAAATGTGGAACAAAGCCACAGCCTGCTCTTCCGGCAGTGTCTCCAGTCCGTCGGCAGGACCATCCAGGTTGACCTCAATCAACGTGTTGGCCTTGAATTCATGCACCAGACGCTGGATTCCCTGCATGATGCTTTCATTGTGCATCTGACGGGGACGCAGATCCAAAATATAAGCGCGGATATCCCGAATGGTGCTGTTCAAATCATGGATGGCCTGGTCAATGCGGCTGGCAGCCATCTCGGGGTCATTGTTCAGAAGAAGGCGGGCGTGCTCCAGCGTGAGACCCACCGCGTATACAGATTGGATGATGCCGTCGTGCAAGTCCATTCCGAACCGTTCACGTTCTTCGAGCACCGCCAGGCGGCGGTCGGAAAGGTTTAGACGTACGTTTTCGATCGCGGTTGCCATCCAGGAGGCAATTGCCTGCAGGAACTGGAATTCCAGATCGTCCAACTGACGGGGGTGGCTGGTAGCGGTGCACATGACGCCCAACACTCCGCTTCGCCCGTTGAGCGGCGTTACCGCGATTTGATAAACACGATGAGATTTGATGAGAGGATCCAGATCAGGGTAGGTTTTCTCTGCCAGATCAAGCACTTCAGCCGTGCCAGAGCGCGCAGCTTTGCCGATGATTCCCTCGCCAATCAGGTACTGCTGGCGGCGCCAAAGGTTATTCATTTTGCCACCGATGTGACGTTTAAGAACCAGATTCTTGCTGTCTTCCTGCCGTAAAAACACCTCGCCCACTTTGAGCTGCAGGTAATCCATCAACTGTGTAAGACCGTTGTCAACAATCTGATCGATATCCGTGCTGGTGGCGAGGGTCGAAGCCAGTTTGTTGAGCAGTTCCTGGCTTTCAAAGCGACGGGTCATGATGCGGTCATGCCCTGAAAGATCTCGGAACTGCCTGGCGTTGGTGATGGCAACTGCAGCGTTATTGGCGAGCATTTCGATGATCGTCTGGTCGTTTTCGTTGAAATACGGCGAACCTTGCTTGTTTGT
>DNOU01000075.1:2103-2725 GCA_003501835.1 Anaerolineaceae bacterium
ATGGAATCCAGGGAAACATCCCTCACCAGGTCGAGGCTGGCCGAGTGAAGTGCAATCACCTGCTGCGAAAGTTGTTCCCTGGATGGGGTGGATTCTTTCATCACATTACCTGAGATACAATTTTACTTGATTGCGATGAACGAGTCAATTATACCCATTTATGGTACACTTTCTCTAGATTGTCGAAAGACAATGGTTCCAATCCTTGATTTGACGAAAAGAGAAGCCTTGTCCAGAGGTAAACCATGATTCAATCTTTTTTTGAACGCAGAAACCAGGAAGAGAAGGTCCGCAGTGAAGGCAGGCTGCCGCCGGGTCAGTCNNAGCCTTTGAAATTCACCTGGGAGGAGTTCATGCGGCTTCCACGGCGCAAGGTGGAGATGGATATACACTGTGTCACCCGCTGGAGCAAATTCGACACCCAATGGGAAGGGGTTTCCGTCCAGGATTTAATCGAGAAGGGAATCCTCAAGCTCAAACCGGCAGCCAGGTACGTGATCCAGGTCGCTGAATTTGGTTTTTCAGCCAATCTGCCGCTCAGCGCGGTGCTGGCTGATAACTTCCTGATGGCGACTCACTTTGACGGGAAACCCCTGGAACCCGAACATGGTGCACCGCTGCG
>DNOU01000075.1:2859-18899 GCA_003501835.1 Anaerolineaceae bacterium
TATCTGCGTGACTTGCCGAAGATCAGACGCGCGTATATTCCCATCCCCACTCCCGCAACAAGTACGATTCCACCCACTACTGCCAACAGGATCGACTGGCTGGATTCCTGACCACGGGCGGCAGACGACCTGCCGCTGACCTGGGCGCTGAAGTTAACCGTTGCCGTATCCCCGGCTTTCAGGTCGATGGTCACGGTTTGCCTTGAAGTGGCATTGTAACCATCAGGAATGGCGATACTGATGGTGTATTTTGATTCAGGAATATCCGTAAAGCACAGCGGGGCAGCATCGGCTGTTGCCAGGGTGGTTCCAGAAAGCGAGGTATTGCTGGCAGTGCTGCTGAGGTTGACCTGACCGCCGGCAATGGGGCCTTCGTCGGCATCCACCATGGCATTTCCATTGACATCATCGAACAGGTAAATGCACAGCGTACCATAACCGATGGGAGGTGCAGGAGTGGGCAGCGACGAGGTGGGTGTGGGTGACGGGCCGGGGGTGATCACCGGGGTGGGTACGATGGCGAGCCGCAGTTTTTTCCCCTCTGTCAGGAACCGACAATCATCCACGGTCAATTGATTAAGGGTTAACAAATCCTGCAGTGACACGCCGTTCAAAAGGGCAATGCTGTCGCAGGTGTCACCGCTTCTGACCGTGTAAATGATATTTCCTGCACTATCTGCGGTGGGGGTGTAGTAATAGATCTGCGCCTGCGCCGGTTGGGTGATTTGCGGCACCAGCATCAACAGGATGAGCAGAAAAAGGAATACGGGAACAAAAACAAATTTCTTGTTCATGGTGTCTTTCACGGATTATAACATGCTTAAATCAGCAGGGTTTTCCGGCAGAGTATAATCAAGATGTTGGAAGGCGGTCTCACCCAATGAAAATGCGGCAAGAGAAACCATTCAAGCTCTTCTTTTGCATTCTCCTGCAAATAACCCTGCTGGCTGCCTGCAACCTCGCACCATCAGTCCCGGAAATGGATCAGGCAGCTACTGCCACACAGACGCCCACCATCACGCCGACCATCGTATGGTTTCCACCCACACCCACACTGGCGCCTCAACCCACGTCTGCACCCATCTCAGATCAAAACCTCAAACCGGGTGTGGGAACGCTGCGCTTTAAAGATGACTTTCAATCCACTGAAAACTGGAACCGCGAAACCACTCCCAGGGGGAACATCGTTCCAGGTAATGGCAAGTTGACACTTGTGGTCCAATCGCCAAAAGGGGAGCTGTACTCCATCCGCAAAGATACCAGCGTGGATAATTTCTACGCAGAGGCAACTTTCACCGCCAATTTATGCCAGGGCGATGACATGACAGGCATGATCTTCAGAACAAATGGTGAAAGCTCATATTACCGCTACCTGGTGGATTGCAACGGCAGGGTGACCGCCCAGGTGGTGATTGGTGGAACGCCCACCGCGATGCATGATTGGGCACCCAGCGGTGAACTCATTGCCGGCTTACCGGCACCATTCAAGCTGGGTGTGTGGGCTTCGAAAGATGTGCTGCGATTTTTCATTAATGATCAATTTCAATTCGAAGCGGCACGGGGAACTTATGTTTATGGGGGAATCGGATTCTATGCCAGGGCAGCAGGAGACCCATCTCTCAGTGTGAGCATCAGTGATTTTTCCGTTTATGATGTGTCCGCTTCGCCTCTACAGACGCTCACACCCCCCGTGGTTGCACCTACCATTACACCGGTGCACTGAACCCGTAAGCTTGTCATTTCGTCTGCTTGTGCTTTTCGTGTACAATTAATTGGACACCGCCAAGTCGAATTAATCAAAGGAGTGCATATGTACCAGAGAATCGTCATCGTCGGCCGCTTGGGGAGAGATCCCGAAATGAGATTCACTCCTGCCGGTCAGGCAGTCACCAGTTTTTCGGTAGCCACCGATTATGTGCATAATGATGCATCTGGCAAATCCGTCAAAGAAACGGTTTGGTTCAGAGTTTCTGCCTGGGGAAAGCTGGCTGAGACCTGCAACAATTTCCTTAGCAAGGGCAAGCTCGTGCTTGTGGAAGGACGTTTGACTGCGGATTCCAAAACGGGTGGTCCCCGTATTTGGACAGGACAGGACGGCACCCCCAAGGCGAATTATGAAATTTCTGCGCAATCCGTGAAGTTCCTTTCCGCCAAGACAGAAGGTGCAGGAGCCGGCGAGGAAGAAGCGGACATGACCGTCACTGATGACGGCATCCCATTCTAGTAAAAGGCTGGCAGACAGGGAGTTTTGATACCCATGAATGATGAGCAGAGACAACCGGCATCCTCCGTACCCCCGATGGATGTACCGGAGGATTTGCTGCCGATCTATTCCAATCTGGTGCGAATCACCCATTCGCCCTCTGAGATCATCCTTGATTTCAGCCGCATGCTTCCGGGCCAGCTTAATCCGCATGTGCTGGCCCGTATTCTCATGTCGCCCATTGGAGCCAAGCTATTGCTGCGCGCGCTTGCTGAAAACATCGCCAGGTATGAGGGTGCATTTGGTGAGATTCGCATGCCCGGAGAATCTCCGCTTGCCAACGACCTTTTCAGGCAGGCAAAACCTCCTGAGTCACCCTGAGGACGCACAATGCACAATTTCTCACGCATCAGTGAACAGGCGGAACAGGCTTTTGAAGCGCGCACCAAAGCCCGCGACCAGGCACTCGTCCAGGCCAGGCAGTTGACCCGCCTTTCCGCACAAACCATACGAGCCATCCACCGCAGCGAATCTGAGCCGGCCCACGCCCTCTTAAACGAAGCCCGGCAGATCGTCGAATCCTTGAAGAAGGACCTGACAGATTTCCCTGATTTGTACTTTGCAGGATACACCCAGGACGCGATCAAGGAATTTGCTGAAGCCAGCACAACCTGCGCCTTGATTGAAAACACCGACCTGCCCGGTGCCGAAGAGTTGGGCATCGAAATATCCACATACATCAATGGTCTGGCTGAAGCGATTGGTGAATTACGGCGGCGCTGCCTGGATATTCTGAGGCAGGGATATTCAGAAGAGGCGGAGCGCCTTCTGGGCGAGATGGACGAAATCTACAATTTCCTGGTGACCATGGATTATCCTGATGCTGTGACCAACGGACTGCGCCGGCAGACTGATCTGGCGCGCGGGATCATTGAGCGCACCCGTGCCGATCTGACCATGAGCCTGAGGGAGCAGCACCTGCAGGAGGCGCTGCAGGAGTTTGCGAGCCAGTTTCCCGGTTCCAAATCTAAATGAAGATCGTCAAAGCCTCCGAGCTGGGGGTCTATTTGTATTGCCAGAGAGCCTGGTCCTATCAACGCCAGGGGATGGTCTCTAGAAACCAGGCGGAACTCGACATGGGAACCGCTTATCACAAGAAGCACGGCAGCGCTGTCATGCAGGCTGGCGTACTCAGAGTGCTGTCTGTTTTGATGATATCCCTGGCGGCAATTGTCCTCGTGCTGATGATTCTTCAATGGGCGGGTGGATGATGCGGCTGGAGCTCTGGAGTATTCTTTTTGCCGCGTTGGTGATCCTGTCAGCCGTGTTCTGGCTGATCAGCCGCGCCAGGATGAAACAAACGGGTTTACCAGATGGTCGGGTGCGCTATTCTGACACGGGAGCCTGGCGGAAAGTGGAAAAACCCTATTTTGATGGTGAGTGGGGATTGGTTGGCAAACCTGATTACGTGATCGAGTCAAAGGGTACACTGATCCCGGTGGAGGTGAAGAGCACCAGTGCTGAATCACCTTATGAAAGTCACGTGATGCAGCTTGCAGCCTATTGCCGCCTGTTGCAGGTGACCAGCGGACACCGCCCTGTGCGAGGATTGATCAAGTATCGCAACCGGGTATTCGAAATAGAATATACAGCAGAGCTTGAGAGAAAATTGAAATCACTTGTCAATGAGGTTCGCTCGCTCGATCCAACATCAGATGTACCGCGGTCTCACCATTCAGCCTCGCGATGCCGAAGCTGCGGATACGCCGAAAACTGTGATCAGCGGCTTGACCAGGTCGGTTGAGCGCCGCCAAAAAAGATATAATAGAGAAATCATGTCAGAAAATTTCAAAACCATCCAATCAATTATTATTCTGGCCAATCCCACCGTGCCTGAAGCTTCTGAAGAAGCCCGCAAGGTTCAACAGGCCTGGCAGGAAATGTCATCTGTTACCACCACCCTGGCAACGATCGATGATCTTCAAGCCCAGCAGCGAATTGCCGCGGGTGAATTCGACCTGCTGATTGCTCTGGGCGGTGACGGCACCATGCTGCGGGCGGGTCACCTGGCGGCCCCGGTGGGACTGCCTCTTCTGGGGATCAATTTGGGCAGATTTGGATTTTTAATGCAATTGCGCAAGGATGACTGGCGCGCAGCCATACCTCGTCTGTTGAGCGGCGAATTCAAACTGGAAAACAGGATGATGCTCTTTGCAGAGCTCCTGCGCGGCGATCAGGTGTTGAATTCTTACCAGGTGATCAATGAGGTGGTGGTCTGCCGCGGTCAATTCGTGCGCCCGATCAGCATTTTTGCCTCGGTGGACGGTTACAACCTGGCTTCGTATGTGGCTGACGGTCTCATTGCTGCCACACCCACAGGCTCCACTGGATACGCCATGGCAGTGCGTGGCCCCATTTTGCCTCCTGAATTGCGCAACATCCTCGTCGTTCCGGTCGCTCCGCATCTTTCCATGGACCATGCAATCATCCTGCCTGAAGGGGCAACAGTGATTTTTCGTCCTGAGACAGATCACCAGGCGGTGATGAGCATTGATGGGCATGACCCGGTGGTCTTGCAGGATGGCGACAGGGTGCGCGTTTCTGCCAGCGAGCATGCTTTGAAATTCGTGATCTTCCAGGATCCTGGTTACTTTTATCGCAACCTGAGCCTCTACAGGGAGCAAAATCCTTCGCGCAACGGGTTCAAATGACCGAGACAGATACAGAGAATCTTTATTGTTATGTTCATCCCAACCGCAAGACGTTGTTGCGCTGCAACCGCTGCAACCGTCCCATCTGCAGCTCCTGTGCCATTCTGACGCCAACGGGTTACCGCTGCAAAGAGTGCGTACGCGGTCAGCAGAAGACCTTTGATACTGCCCGCTGGTGGGATTATCCTCTTTCAGTGATCGTGGCTGGCGGACTGGCATTGATTGCCAGCCTGATTGGCAGCCGGTTTGGATTTTTCACCATTATCGTGGCACCCATTGCCGGTATGATTATTGCTGAAGCCGTAAGAGCGGTGGTACAAAAGCGCCGCTCCAAGCCGCTGTTATGGACAGCCACCATTTCTTCGTTTATGGGTGCCATCCTGTTTTCTTTGAATACCTTCCTCTTTTTACTGGCTCAGGGAAGCCTGGCGGGACTGCTGTCGATGGTTTGGCCTTTGGTGTTTGCCTTTCTGACCGCCTCAACAGTTTATTACCGCCTGGCGGGGATACGGATTTAAGGACATCCATGCTCAAAGAGCTGCGCATCGAAAATTTTGCCATTATCCAATCTCTTGAACTCCACTTCGGTGAAGGTTTGATCATCTTTACCGGCGAAACCGGAGCGGGCAAATCCATCATCCTCGATGCCATTGAGGCCCTGGTGGGAGGGAGGACGGATGCCACCATGGTACGCAGTGGAGCAGATCGTGCGGTACTGGAGGCAGTATTCACCATTCCGGCTGCATTCCACGATGAAGCGCACAGTATCTTGAAACGTGAAGCCCTGGATGAGGGCAGCGAAGAAGTGGTATTTGGCCGCGAAATTCGCCTGGAAGGACGGACAGTGGCTCGTGTCAATGGACGAAGTGTTAATGTGAGCCTGCTGAAGGAAATGGGATCTTCACTCGTTGATATTCACGGACAATCAGAGCATCTTTCGCTTCTAAATGTCAGATCACACCTGGGTTTTCTCGACAGGTATGCGGGTGTGCAGAAGGAACTTGATGCATACCAGTCAGCCTATCATGAGCTGCGCCAGGTACGCAGAGAACTCAGCAACCTGCGCAAAATGGAATCAGAGGCAGAGCAGCGCATGGAATTGCTCGAGTTTCAGGCACATGAAATCCAGGGGGCTAATCTCGTCCCGGGTGAAGAGGAGGAACTGAGCCGTGAAAGGTCAAGACTCGCCAATGCAGAAACGCTATCCTCTTCAGCACAACAGGTGCTCACCCTTTTGGATGAAGGCAGTCCTGAAGCAGCTGCGGTGACCGATTTGCTTGGGCAAGCCCGTCAGCTGCTTTCCAACCTGGCGCGCATTGACTCCGGCCAATCTGAACTGCTCGACCAATTGGAAAGTGCTTCTGTGCAGATTTCCGAGATCACGCGCAGCCTGGGCAGCTACCTGGACGAGATTGAATACAACCCCCGACGGCTGGAACAGGTGGAAGACCGCCTTGAATTGATCCACCGGATAGTCAAAAAGTACGGCGGATCTGTGGAAGCAGCACAGGCATACGGTAAGGATGCCCGCAACCAACTGGAAAATATTGCCCATGCCAGTGAAAAGATTGCCGAGCTGGAACAGGTGGAAAAGGAAGATCTGGAGCTCCTGAAGGCTAAAGCGCTTGATCTTTCCATGGCACGAAAGAGTGCTGCCGAATCCATGCAGCAGCGGGTTGAAAAAGAGCTGGCAGATCTGAGCATGGCTGGAGCCAGGTTCGAGGTGGAGTTCGCAACCAGCAGCGAAAAAGATGGGGTGGAGATCGAACCCGGGCACAATGTGGCATTTTCTGAGACGGGAGTTGACCAGGTGGAGTTTTTCATCGCTCCCAACCCGGGTGAAGGATTGAAACCTCTAACGCGGATTGCCTCGGGCGGCGAAACGTCCCGCCTGATGCTGGCGCTGAAGAATGTGCTCACAGGAGCTGATTTCATCCCCACATTGATCTTTGATGAAATTGACCAGGGGATTGGCGGTCGGGTGGGGAACGTGGTGGGTGAAAAACTTTGGCGGCTGGGACGCAATCACCAGGTGATGTGTGTCACCCACCTGCCGCAGCTGGCTGCTTATGGAGATCACCATTTCAGTGTTCGCAAGGTGGTGCAAGACCGTAGAACGACCACCGAGGTTCACGAGTTAAAGGATGCTGCCCGGTCTGTTGAACTGGCAGCCATGACCGGCAGCATCAGCGAAGCTTCGCTCCGCGCTGCACGCGAAGCCCTTGAAGCCGCCCGGAAGGTGACCGATTCACTCTGAAAATCGATGATCCGGCAGGAACTGGAGAGGAATTCACTGAATGCCTGGTGATGACAAAATCCTGAAGATCGCACTGCTGGGTCCCCCTGTGGTTTTCTTTAAGGATCAGGTTCAGACCATCAAGCGAAAGCAGACCCGCTCGGTGCTTTATTATCTGGCATGCCAGAAAGAACCAGTGAGCCGGGAATCTCTCGTGTCCAGGTTTTGGCCCAATTTATCTGAGCAGGAATCCAGAAAGAATCTTCGGGAGATCCTGAGCAATTTGCGTGCGCAATTTATAGGCTCCGAAGTGATCATCACCCGGTATGATCAACTTTCGCTGAATTCAGCCATCACCGAAGTGGATGTGTTGCGTTTTCAGAACATGGTGGATCGCGTTCATTTCAACCTTTTTTCCCTGCCGAGTGGGAAGCTGCCGGATTCTCTCTATCACGAAGTCCGTGAAGGCGTCTCTCTCTGGCGAACGCCGATCTTCATGGAGGGCTTCTCGCAGAAGCTTCCTGAACTTGAAAGCTGGATTTGGGAGACAGGAAATTCATTGCAAGCATGGCGCCAATCGTTGGTCGAGCGGCTGGTTGACCATAACATCAGCTCTGGCAACTTGAACGAGGCGATTTTCTGGTTGGCGGATGCCCTCAAAACGGAACCATTGAAGGCGGATTTGCATTACTTGATGCTCACATGCCTGCGGGACAGCGGTAGGATATCAGAAATTTTCAAGTATCGCGCAGTACTCGAAAGAATCTACAAGACAAACTACAGTATGGAAGTTCCTCAAGTCCTGCTGGATTTCATCGAGCGTGTGGCAGATTCACAGAAGCCTTTTGTTACACAAACCTCAAGTGCTGATCCAGACCTTGCAATTTCGACACCCCCATTCGTGGGGAGGAAGGAAATCCTCCAGCAGTTAAAGGACTGGTCCCTACAGGGTGGTATTGTGATCTTGCGTGGAGGATCGGGGATGGGGAAGACCCGTACGGTGCAGGAGTTTTGTGCACGTACTGATTTCCCTTTTCGATCGTTGTTGTGCACTGCTCATCCCCAGGAGCATCATTTACTCTTGCAGCCATTTATCGAAGGCTTGAGGCAGGCGGTCCAGAAAGAGGAATGGCTCAAACTCAGCCCCGCACATCGTAAATACCTTGCCGGTTTGTTTCCAGAAATGCAAACGCCAACGAAAAAGGTTAAGCCACAATTTCGAAACCTGCGGCAGGATCACTTGCCAGGTGTATTTGAGGCGATCCTTGAGCTCTTAACCATCATTTCACAACAGAAACGGCTGATCGTGATTCTCGATAATGCACAATGGGCAGATGAGGCTTCCATCAGCCTGCTCTCGTTCCTTGCAAGCCGAGAGATATTTAACAGCCACGGCATCCTGATCCTGGCGCAAAGGATCGGGGACCGGAATCCAGCATTGGAACAGTTCATTTCCCATTTTCAAGCGAATCCGAATTTTCACAACCTTCTCCTCGATGTCTTGAACGAGTCCGAGATCAAGGAATTGACCTCCTCCATAATGGGAAAGGTTCCACCGGATGACATGGTTTTCCGTCTGCAAAGGGACGTCAGCGGAAACCCGTTCTTTCTCCTGCAAACCTTGAAATCTACCATGGATTATTCGACCAACATGGATACGCTGGTGAAATTGCCAAGTTTTCCCATTGCGCGCGAAGCTCTCTCACTCATGAAAGCGAGGTTGGAAAACCTGGATGAAACAACCAGGGCTGTTCTGGAAGCGGCTGCCGTCATCGGGGATCCGTTTTCACCGGAACTGCTCGAAGAAGTCACCCTGATGGACCCTGGAGTCATCACCCGGATTTTGGATGATCTGGTCAGTGTTCATGTAGTGAAGATCGATCCCGAAGTCAAACCTGCGGGCGGCTATGTGTTTTCACATGCACCGATCCTTCAGGCGATTCTTGTCAATCTCAGTCCGGCTCGCAAACGTCTGCTGAATAAACAGGTCATTGATGCGATGGAAAGGTTATATGGCAGGTTGCCTTCACTTGCCGGTCAGTACGCTCATTTTTATGAATCTGCAGGAGAGATCAAGCAGGCGTACGAGCATTGGCTTCAATCTGCGTTCTTCGCCCGCGAACGATGTGAGAAGGATGATGCCTATGCTGCTTACAAAAGAGCATGGGCTTTACTTGCGCAAAACGAGGAGCAATTCGACGAACATGACATCCACGATCTGGTCGCCTCCTGGGGTAATTACGCGTTTGACCAAACAGATCTTGTGACATATGAGCAGTTGTTCCAAAAATGCCTCGAATTGGGTGAGAAGCGTCATAATCGGTACCTTCTCGGAACTGCGCACACTGGAATTGCCCGGTTAATGGGAATAAAGCATCAACTGGTCACCGCCAGGAAACACCTGGAGCAGGCATTCAAAGATCTGTTGTCTGGTGAACCGGGGGCGGAATTGATGAATGCATATCTCATTCAGGGTCACCTGGATCTCCTGGCTGACAACTTTTCCTCAGCAAAGGAGAACTACGAAAAAGCGTCCACGTTGCAACTCGATCAGAAGGATTTGCAGGTTTCTGTCACCCGCTCCATGGCTCAGGCATCCCTTTCGATCCTTTATTCAATGGGCGGCGAACCAATTAAAGGAGACAGGATTGCCGATTTGAGCATTGAAGCCAGCCGGAATTTGGGGTGCAGTGGAGCCAGGATCCAGGGATCCATATCCAAATGCCTGGCGCAGCTTTACATGGCCAATTATCGTGAAGTGATTGAGATCTCTGAATCGGTGACGCAGTATCTAAAAGAATTTAATATGACTTATTGGGCTGCATTTTTCTATTCGATATTGAGCCGCTGCTACCTGATGGTTGGGCAGCTTGATAAGGCCTGGCAGTATATGCAAAAGGCGACGGTTATGATCAGTGACAGCACCTTCGGCGGTATGAGAGCATTAATTCATGGGTTGAAGGGTGACATTTTCCTGGTGCTGGATTCGTTGGACGAGGCAGAAACAGAGTACGAGAACCTTTTGGAGCATCAATCCAGTGACTTTTTCGCCCTCGAAAACGCATACAAGTTGGGCTTCACGAAGTGCCTTAAAGGAAATGTCGGGTCAGGTTTACCTCAGATCAAGGATGCGCTTCTAAAAGGAAAGAATCAGGGCTTGGGAATGATCACGCTGCCAGCAGAAGCCGTGATCCTGATGCTAAAGCAAAATGCAGAGGACGCACATGAACTTCAGAGCGCACAGGAATTACTGGCCAAAGAGGCAGAACATCGTGGACTTGGCGCCTGGCGGCTCGTCATTCAGTTCTCAGAGTTGGGGGCTTCCACTACCCATCAGGAGCCTGAGCACCTTGTGAAACGCTGGCAGCAACTGGTGCGTGAGGCATTTACCATCTCCAATACTTGGTTGGAGCTGACCTTTCACATGCAGATCTTTCAATCGAGGGAGGTTCCTGATGAGTTGAGACAGCTTTCCAGAAGAAGGATTGCCGCCATTCTGGATTCGCTCACTGAGAACGCATTAAGTGACCCGGTAAAGGATCTTGTGGCTGAATATACTGGCAAAATAGAGAGGAAAATCGAACAGGCAGTGGTGTAAATGTCAACGTTGTGTCAACGATAATTTGGTATATTAAAATTAGATTAACGCCATGAGGATGCAGGTGACAGGGAGCCTGCACGTCAAAGGTCGATAGCGTCCGGGGGAGTGACACTGTCGACCTTTAATTTAATTCGCGTCAAGGTGGGCAATGGTCACACCGTCTCCACCTTCATTATCAGCTCCGGGTTCAAAATGGGAGACATGCGGCGAGTCGGTCAGAGATTGACGGATTACCTGGCGGAGCTTTCCAGTGCCCTTGCCGTGGATGATGCGAACAAAGGGCATACCTGCAAGAAACGCATTCTCCAGGTATCGGTCAAGAGTCTCGACGGCATCTTCAGCCCGTTGTCCGCGCAGGTCAATCTCCATGCCTGGGGAGGCGCGGAATGGTGTTGGCGGTGATGGTGAGGTTTCTGTTTTTTTGGAGAGTGCCTTTTTGGAGGTTCCCCATTCCGGCTCTTCCACCAGCGAACGGGGATGCTCCAATTCAGCCAGCCTGGCGCGGATACGCAGATTTCCCACTTGCACCTCGGCATCCAGTTCACTGATCGCGGTGATGACGCCTTCCATGTTCAGTGATGCCACGCGCACCCGGTCTCCGATCTTCAGTGGACCGCGCCTGCCGTCAGCAGGCAAGGAATTGCCGGACATCCTTTTCTCCACCTTTTCCTCGAGTTCAGATGCCTTGTCCTGGATCTTTTTCAGAGCTTCAACAGGCTGGCGGGCACGAATCAGTTCCCTGCGGATCTCGTCCATTTCACGCTGCAAGTCTTCCAGTTCGGCAGCTGCCTGGTCGCGCGCCTTGCTGATCTCTAACTGGCGTTCATCTTCGATCTTTTCCAGTCGTCTGGATAGTTCTGTTCTCAGATTTTGCGCCAGTGAGCGGTCGCGGTCGGCGGCAGAACGGGCATTTCGCGCCACTTCACGCTGGTGATGGATCTCGTTCAACAGATCCTCGGCTTTTAGCTCGTCTGGATCGATCATCGTCCTGGCATTCTCCAGGATCTCGTCTGGAAGACGTAGCCGTTTGGCAATTGCCAGGGCGTTTGACCTGCCCGGGATGCCCAGGGTGAGATGATAGGTGGGCTTGAGAGTCTTCAGGTCAAATTCCATACTGGCATTGATTACACCCGGGGTGCCATGGGCCAGGGCTTTCAATTCAGGGTAGTGGGTGGCTACCAGGCAGGGGATCCGCTTTTGCACCAGGTAAAGAAGGATTGCCCTGGCCAGCGCCGAACCTTCCTGGGGGTCGGTGCCCGCGCCAAGCTCATCCAGCAGCACCAGGGTTTTGGACTTGGCGCGGTTGAGGATGCGCACAATGTTGGTGATATGCCCGCTGAATGTGGAAAGTGACTGCTCAATGGATTGTTCATCGCCGATATCAGCGAACACATCTTCGAAGAAACTCAATTCCGACCCGGATTGGGCGGGAATGTGCATACCGCATTGCGCCATCACCACCATCAAGCCAACGGTTTTCAAAGTCACAGTCTTGCCGCCTGTGTTGGGACCGGTGATGACGACTGCAAAGGTCTCATCATCCAGCTCGATGTCGATTGGCACCACGGTATCCCTATCCAACAAGGGGTGGCGGGCATGCAGCAGCTTGATGGTGGTACCCGGATGATGCGTGCTGGGTGACGGGTGTATCGGTTTGAGGATGGGTTCGCTGGCGTTGAGTGCGTCAGCGTACCTGGCACACATCAGTGCCAGGTCGAATTCTGCCAGCGCACTGACAATGCCGCTGATGGCTTCGGCTTCCGCCCCCACCGTCTCTGAAATCTGAGCCAGGATGCGGTGCACCTCATCACGCTCGGCAAGCTGCAGCTCATGCCAGTGATTGTTCAACTCCACCACACCAATGGGTTCTACAAAAAGCGTGGCGCCGGAGGATGATTGGTCGTGCACGATGGATTTGACGCGGCTCTTGAATTCAGCACGCAGCGGAATGACATACCTTCCATTGCGCTGGGTAATAATGCCTTCTTGAAGCATTGGTCCGGTTTGGGGATCGGTGATCATGCGCTCCAGTTTTGAAAGCAGCCGGTCATGTGCAACCTTGACCTCGGAACGAATGGAAGCCAGCTTCGGCGAGGCATTATCCAGCACTTCAGCCCGGTCTGAGATGCAGCGGCTGATCGCTTCTATGATCCCCGGAGGCGGAGGAAAGAGCCTGGCAATCTCGTTCAGGTGTGGATAGACGGCGGCATTCTTTTCAAATGACCTGTAAAGCGAACGAGCGGAAATGAGCGTTCCGCTGACCGCCAGAAGGTCGGATTCGCTTAACACCCCTCCCCGGCTGGCCAGCTTAACCATATCCCGAACGTCGTGCGCGCCGCCCACCCCGGCCTCAGATTTCAGGCTCAGCAAGTGTCTGGCTTCTGTGGTGCGCACCAACCTCTCCCTTGCCGTTTCGATATCGCAGAAAGGCCGTAGTTGGCGGGCAAGGTTTGAAGAGGCACTGAAGGCTGCAAACCCAGCCAGCGCTTCAATGATCTTGGGGAATTCCAACGTGGCGAGTGTTTTTTCGTCCATCAATCGGAGTTTACCATAGATTGAAAATGGCAATGCCGGGTCAGCATCCAATGGGTTGTACAGGGAGCTATAATCAAATAGGAGCCAATATGTCAGGCGAATATCCACTGGATCAATGGTCGAAAACGGGTGAGGTTTATGAAAAGCTCGAAGAAGGAGCAGTTCGCTGCCTTTCTTGTGCTCACCGCTGCCTTATCCGCCCTGGAAAACGGGGCATTTGCAGGGTACGTTTCAACCTGGAAGGGGAGCTGCGGGTACCCTGGGGGTATGTGGCAGGAGCGGCAGCAGATCCCATTGAAAAGAAACCCTTCAATCATTTTCTGCCGGGTAGCATCGCCTTCACTTTCGGCATGCTGGGATGCAATTTTCACTGTGCCTTTTGTCAGAATTGGGTATCCTCACAGGCATTGCGCGATCCGACCGCAGCCAACCTGGTCAATCCCGTCACATATGCCAGCGCAGATCAACTGGTTTCCTACGCGTCACGCAATCAGGCGCAGGTGATGGCTTCCTCTTATAATGAACCGCTCATTACCAGCGAGTGGGGGGTGGAAATCTTCAAGAAAGCGCGCAGCCAGGGCATGAAAACGGTGATGGTCTCGAATGGTTATGCCACACCCGAGGTACTGCGGTATGTGCGACCTTTTCTGGACGGATACAAGATCGATCTAAAGAGCATGAACCCGGTCAATTACCGCGATATGGGCGGAGTGCTCCATTGCGTACTTGACAGCATCAAGCTCGCGGTGGAGCTTGGATTGTGGGTGGAGGTGGTTACCCTGGTGATCCCCGGGTTCAATGATTCACAGGAGGAACTCTGGCAGACCTCGCGGTTCCTGGCATCTGTCTCTCGTGACATCCCCTGGCATGTAACCGCCTTTCACCCGGATTACAAGATGGAAGACGGCAAACCCACCCAGGCAGGCAAATTAAGGGAAGCCGCAGAAATTGGACAGGAGGCGGGTTTGCACTATGTGTATGCCGGAAATATTCCCGGCAGGGTGGGAAACCTGGAAAACACCTACTGCCCGAAATGCAGCAATGCTGTCATCGTCAGACGCGGGTACCTTTTGGAAAGCTATAAGATCAGCGCAAGCGGTAATTGCAGCTTTTGTGGCGAAAAGATTGCCGGAGTGTGGACAGACCACCCCGAAGAGATCCGTTATTCCCGATGGTTTTAAGTTCAGGCGCGGGCGGGAGAATTACGAAGAAAAGGTCTCATTACCCGGCAGTGGGTGAAGACGTGAGGGTTGGCGTGGGGGTGATGGTGGGAGTCTGCGTGGTGGTAGGCGTCAGTGTGGGGGTGCTGGTGGGCAGGGGGGTGTTGTAGACGGGAATGAAGGACGAGTCGGATCCTGAAATGTCCATCAGGTACTTGACTGAGTCGCGGCAGTACGGCGAAAGGTTTGCGCCAACATTCTGCCAGTTGAGTGTTTTCCCACTGCGGTAAGCTCTCTGGATGGCATTACCGAGACATCCAGGGCCGGCGTTGTAATTGACCATGGTGAAGCGCCACAGATCTTCATATGAGGTCAATTGCACTGTGGGTTTGTGCGTAGTGTTGTAAAGCATGCGGTCCACCTGCTGGCAGTTTCCAATGATGGTTTGGGCAAAGATATTGATGCTGAAATTCGCCTGAGTCAGGTCAACTCCCAACGGGCATGTGGCGCAGGTGGCATTCACCCGCTGCATCAGGGCTCCTCTCAACAGCGCCTGGTTTTGTGTTGAAAGATTGCCAAAACCATTCTTGCATTTCTCGAATGAAATCACCAGCGGACAAAACTGATTGAAGAAATCGGGGTTCCAGAGCAGGACGGTATCTGCACCGTTCTCGGTGAGCTGTCCCAATCCAGCTTCATTCATTTCGCTGTACATCCCCGGCCACAACTGGCTTTCACGGGTGAAGACGTTCTTCATCAACTGTGAGGGAACCCCCGAGCTTTTGGAAACATTGATGATCTCAGTATCGAACTGGTTTTGCCAGGCTGTGACCTCTTCGCGGGCGGCATCAGCACCGCATTCAGTGGCGGTATTCCATGATGCCAGGCCGCCATCCGGACAGTCGCTCACATTTACTTGACCATTGTGGATTAACATGGCTGCCAGGTAGTACAGCATGCCGTCTGTGGCAAGCTGCGCCGGGTCAGAGGGAGACTGCAGCCATTTCGGCGGACCCTTGATATCAGGGAAAACATTCCAGATCTGTGCGCAGCTTCCCAAAGAGCGGTCACCCTGCCACTGGGAACTGATCACATCCACATAGAAAGCTGCGTTGTCGGTATTGGGTTCGTCAGGGTTGGTAAAGTCGCCCCATGGAACCATGCGAACCTGGGCGGTGTACTCCTCCGTGCTGTCGCCAAAACTGGAATCCGCCCAAAAGTTCACCGTCACACCCTGAGCGCCGGTAGGCAAAAGAGGAACCGTACAGACACTTCCCGGGCAGCTGAACATTTTTCCACCCACGTCACCCTGGATGCTGATGATCTGTTCATTGGGCAGGGGTTCTGTCGCAGTGAATTTAAGCGCTGGAGTGCCCTTACAGGGATCGTTGGTCAAGGAGCTCTCGCATCCCGTCAGGTTGATCTGAACAACCGGCAGAGGCAGGTCCACCTGGATAACCTTGCTATCTTCATGGCTGCCAATGCGCATCAGGTAGAAACCCGGGCAGATCGAGACGGAGGAGCTGTCATTCACCTGGCTGCAGGGTTTTGATTCAATCCATTGATCGTAGATTTTCTGTCCACATTGATCAAA
>DNOU01000052.1 GCA_003501835.1 Anaerolineaceae bacterium
TGCTGCCGCTCAACCTGAGGTTTGCACAGGCAGAAGCACCAATGGAACCTTCCCTGCAGACGGCAAGTATTAAGAAAGAGGAGCAGGGGGAAGTGCTTCCTGCAATACCCGAAGCTCAAGATCAGGTTGCTGTACCTGCTCAACCGCAGCCCGAAAAGAGCCACACTCCTGCATCACCCCAGCTCCAACCTGTGCCAACGGACTCAATTACGTTTTCCGCGCAGAATATGGTGGAACCTTCGCCGGCAGATGGCACGAAGGAGTCCCGGCAGGCAAGGATCGAGCCTGCAACGCCAGTGGCAAAAAAACGACCGCACATCTCTCCGGGTGGACCCTCAAAGGCAGGTCGGTCAGCGGCTGCCGTCATGCGGTGGTTGAGCGGGGCATCCGCCTCAGTGAAAAACTGGGGTGTGAAGTTGATTGGCCAAACGCTGCCAACCGAGGGTGAGTCTTCAGTCAAACTGTCAAATGCAACAATGCTGACGATTTCAATCCTGGTGCCCCTGCTGGTGGTCGCTGTGGGGGCGTCTTTCTACGATCGGGTGGGGCGCACCCAGGAATTTAATAACTATCTGGTGAAAGCACAGCAATACAGCATCCAGGCGGAAGCTCAAAAATCTGACCCCGCCGCCCACCTGACCAACCTGCAGCAAGCCATGCACTGGTTGGACATGGCGGGCAGGTATGGCAGTTCAGCAGAATATCTTGCCCTGCGCAGCCAGGTGCAAAGCGGATTGGATTCGCTGAATGGCATTTTGCGATTGAATTTTGTCCCGGCGCTTGATCCCGCCCTGGAGAGTGGTGTCGTCATCCGGCAAATGGTGGCCACTGCCACCGATCTCTACCTATTGGATGACACCTCCGGCAAGGTTCTGCGCTACTTTTATGCGGGCAGCGTGTTTCAGAAGGACAACTCATTTGACTGCGGTCCAAATGCCAGCCCTCTGGGGGCATCCATCGGAAAGGTGGTGGATATTGCCGCACTTCCTTCAGGCAATTCATTGGGTGCGACTCTGATGGCGGTAGACGGGGCAGGCACGATAGAATACTGCACTCCATCACAGGCTGGAATGGTCAATGCATTGATTGCACCAGATGCGGGATGGGGAAAACTTCAATCGATCACCCTTTCGCAGGGGAACCTCTACGTACTGGATTCAGCCATGAATGCAGTTTACACATATGGGGGCAACGGTACAGAGTTTCCAGATCAACCCACGCTCTTTTTCGATGAACAGGTGCCGCAGCTTGGCGAAGCAAATGATATCGAGGTCAATGGTGATGAGTTGTACATTTTGCGTTCCAATGGCGAGATGGTGGAATGCACATACAGCCCCCTGAAAGAATTGAAGGCCACGGAATGCCTGGATCCGGCTCCCTACGGAGATATGCGTGCCGGTCAGGAACCGCAGGTGGTGACTTTTCCTGAAGTCAAGTTCATTCAGATGCACATGACGCCAGCACCGGATTCCTCGTTGTATGTTTTGGATGCCGCAGGAAAGACCATCCATCACTTCAGCCTGCAGCGCAACCTGCAAAAGGTGTTCCTACCTTCCTTTGAAAATGCCGCTATCGCCAAACTCGAACCCAGCGCATTTGCCGTGTCGCCGGGAAGGTTGATCTTCGTGGCATTGCAACATGAAGTCCAGTTCACACAACTTCCATGATCAGGTCCTATGAATCCCACCTTTGAGAGCATCGAGCAACCCACCCTTCTGCTCGATGAAGCAGCGGCGCGGCGTAATATCCGCTTTATGGCAGAAAAGGCAACGCGCCTTGGATTGGTTTTCAGACCCCATTTCAAGACGCATCAATCTGCAGTGATTGGAGAATGGTTTCGTGAGCAAGGGGTCAGCAAGATCACTGTTTCTTCCGTTGACATGGCGGAGTACTTTGCTGATAACGGATGGCAGGATATCGTCATTGCCTTCTCCTTGAATCTTCGTCAACTTGAACGGATCAAGGCGCTGGCCAGGCGGGTACATCTTGGCATCCTGGTCGAAAACGTGGATGCGATTGGGGCATTGCAGGAAACAACGGATACCCGTCTGGATGTATGGCTGAAGATAGATGTCGGCGCAAAACGCACCGGATTGGATTGGCAGGATACTGCGACAACGGCTTCATTGTGCAAAATGGTGAATCAAAAGCCGGCCTTTCACCTTCGCGGATTGCTGACGCATTCGGGTCACACGTACGCTGCACATTCCAGGGCGGAAGTGCTTGAACAGTTCAGTGAAACCTTGCTGCGAATGCACCATTTGAAGGAAGAGCTGGCTGAACTGGGGATTGAGCCGCTGGAGATCTCCGTTGGAGATACTCCTGGATGCACACTGGCGGAAAATTTCGAAGACGCTGATGAAATTCGCCCTGGAAATTTCGTGTTTTATGATGTTCACCAGCTATCCATTGGGGTATGCAATTTCCGTGATATCGCGGTGGCGGTTGCCTGCCCGGTGGTGGCGATTCACCCTGAACGGGAAGAAATGGTCATTTATGGTGGAGCCGTGCATCTTTCCAAAGAATCCATTGGGTGGCAGGGGGTTGATACATACGGCCTGGTCAGCGTTCCCGAAGGGCAAGGATGGAGCAATCCGGTTCCAGATGCGTACGTTGCACGGCTGTCACAGGAGCACGGCATTTTGCATTATCCGCCTGGCGCGATGAAGAATTACCCCATTCGTGTGGGAGACCTTGCAATCGTGATCCCCGCGCACTCTTGTCTGGCAGTCCAGGCAATGGGGCAGTATCGCACGCTTGAGGGCTACAAAATCCGTACCATGCCGCAACCTTACAGCACCTCAATTGAATCCGGCATCCATTCGATCTGATCGCTCAGAGCAAGAAAGTCAACGGAACCGGGGTGAAGGTGATGATGAAAATGATCAGCGCCAGAACGCCCAGCGCTTTGCGTTTGCCATCCAGGGGTGTGATCTGGTCAAGCGGTTCCGCGTAGCCATGTCCGAAGAGAAAGACCAAAAACGCCCACAGCCACCATCCGTTCCACACAAAACCCAGGACAACCAGCGCTACCAGAACCACCGGGAACAATCGCCGCATTGTTTTGGTGCCGAAAAGGAGATGGAAGATGTGCCCGCCATCCAGTTGTCCCGCGGGCAGCAGATTCAATGATGTGACCAGAAAACCAGCCCAACCTGCCCAGGCGACCGGGTGGATCATCACATCGGTCCCACCCAAAGGGACAGGGGATGCGGTAAAGAAGTAGCGAATCCAATAGAGAAGGGGGCTGACATCTCCGTAACTGGCAGGGGCTGGCAGAAGCTGACCAAATCGCAGGTACTTGAGCAAAAGGTAGAGCAGCGAATTTCCTTCTATTTGAAATGCCTGCCCCTGCTGGATGACCCGGGGAAGGGTATCGAGTTTGGATAGCGACAATCCGATCACCATCACCACCACCGAGACCACCAAGCCGGCGAGAGGGCCAGCCACCCCGATATCCATCAAAACACGTTTGTTTTTGGGTGTGTCCTTCATGCTGATGAAAGCGCCCATGGTGCCGAGAGCGGTAAAAGGCAGCGGGATGAAGAAGGGCAGCGTCACATGAACACCGTGCGCGCGTCCAGCGAAATAATGTCCCAACTCGTGCGTGCCGAGGATGGCCATCAGGCTGACCGCGAATGGCCAGCCCGCTTGCAGCACCTTGAGAACCACCTGGATCGGATCAGTGGTATTCAAGGGTTCGTTGCTGGAAATCCACCCCGAAATGATGACGCTGATGAGCGTGATGATGAACATCACGAGGTTGACGACAGGACGTGAAGGTGAGGGGGCAGGCTTGGAGCGTATGAGCAGGATCACCTGCTGATCATTTTCCAGTCGAAAAAGGGGGGTCAAATGATATGGCTCCAACCAGGCAGCCAGCTGATCATAAGCCGCAGCGCTGTCGGGGGAAACCAAATGACCGCGATAACGATAAAGAAAATCCTTGCCTCCGGAGGTGACATCTTCGATGGCAAAGACACGCCGCACGATCAGATCAACCGATTCATTGCTTTGATAAGTGTCCATTTTGCTCCATGACGAGGCTCAATCAAAGGCGGGAATGAATGGGAGTCGAACCCACCGCAGCCCGCAACGCGACCTGCCACCAGTTTTGAAGACTGAGGAACCCACCGGGATCCATTCACTCCCAGTGGTAAGGATACCCAAGGGGTGGGGATTTTGCAAGGGTCTGCCAGTGGCTGACCGGTTATGTTTTAGAATAGAGGTTTGAACAACCAGGGGAAGAAGGACACCATGAAGGGTTGCAGCAATGTGACCAACCAGCCTGCCAGGATGCCCACCAGGATTCCGGCGATCACATCAGAGAGATAATGAACGCGCAGGCTCACCCGGGCGAGACAAACCAGGAGACACCAACCTGCGAGCACCCAGCCCAGCCATCCAGGCGTCAGTGCAAATGCCAGAAATGCCAGCATGGCGGTACGGGCTGCATGCCCGGATGGGAAGGAGTGTGGATCGGTATTGCGGTAAATGGCTCCCCAATTGCCTTCAGGACGCTTGCGTCCGATACGGAATTTAACTGCCAGTACGAGAACCGCCAGAATGATGATCGCACC
>DNOU01000193.1 GCA_003501835.1 Anaerolineaceae bacterium
ACCTCTTTGTCTTCCACCAGCAGGGCATCAAGAACGGCATGGTGATGGGGTCGCTGAAATCAACCGGGCTGCGCCCGCGGTTCACCGACAAGTTCCTGGCAAACAACATCGAGCTGCCGGAAACCATCTTTGAAATTTAGGGAAGGATAGAAAGAAGACACCTGTCGGGGTTGGCAGGTGTCTTTTAATTTAATAGGTATTGCGCATAGCCATTATTCATTCAACAATTTCCGGTTGTCACAGAATCCCGGCAATGGAGCAGGGGTTTGGTGTTTTCGTAGGAACGCTATACATGGCGTCCGGATTTGGGGACTATGAATGACACAAAGGACGCCATACATGGCATCCAGACCAATGTCAGTAACAGTCTGGTGCGGTAAAGGCGGACGTATCCCATGACGAAATCCATCGCCAGATCATGATTCATTGCATCCGTGTGAAACATTGGATTCCACTCGATGGAAACCTATACCTGACTCTGACTCGCTGTCAGCACAAGAGAGGTAGTGCTCACCAGGGTTTCCCTGACACCTTCGTCAGGCTGAACCCCGGCGGCTTCCATGCCCAGAAGGATAGCGCCCACCACCGGTGGCTCTTTGGAACGGATAAAGTGGGCTGCCGGAGCGTACTCCCAAACCACATTTTGCGCTTCCTCCGTCAACACCGGGCTGCCATCCCACATGCTTCCAATCTGCACCAGGTCGAAATCCAGCTCTTCAAAGTGCAGCTGGCGGATGACGGTGAGTGCAAGCTTGCCCAATTCGCGCCCTGCCCAGCGGATGAGGTCCACCGCCACTGGATCGCCTTCGGCAGCCACCTGGAAGACGAGGGGGGCTGCAGAGGCATCGAACTCAATGCGGCGGCAGATGACCCGTTGCAGCAGATCTTCCACATCTCGTGCACCGAATTTCTCGACAAAGGCGGAGGAAAGGGCAGTTTTGGGTCCGCGACCGCTCCAATCATAGGCGATGGCACGGGAGACCATTAACATCAGCTCAGAGGCACCGGCAGCCTCGCCGAATTCCAGACCGCTGCCAGTGACGCGGCCGTGGTGCTGACGGGTGACATCCCAGCCGCGGCAGTTGCAGCCGGTGCCGGAGACCACCGCCACCCCCCAGCCACGCGGGGAACTGGTGAGAATGCCCAGTTCGGCATCGTTGACCACCTCAACGGGTCCGCCCAGGTTGAGTGTGCCGATGACCCGAAGCATGGGCTTCCGCTCGATGGGCCAGTCGTACCCGCCGATGCCGAAGCCTGCGCCGGCGATTTGCGCCGGATCCAGCCCCGCCATGGTCAACGCCTGGCTGGCAGCCTGGGTGAGGTTGGTCTTGAACCCCTTGTAGCCCACCGATTCATGATTGCCAGAACCGGCTTTACCAAAACCGATCGCGACGCCCTGCTCGTCAGTGATCAGCACGTGTGTTTTTGTCGCACCGAGGTCGGCTCCCAGGTAGTATCGCGGCATGGCACTCTCCTTCACGTGTCAGGAATTCCAGAACAGGGGCAAATACTTGCGGTTGGTTTCCAAAAGATCGTCCATCACCGCCTGCACCTGGTCAGTTTCGGGGCCGAGCGGGTGCGCCAGCAGCGCCTGGTAGAGCAGGCTGCGGTCGCCGCTGAGAGCTGCGCGGGCAGTGAGGAGCTCGTATGACTTGACCTGGGCGATCAACCCAAAACAGGTGTCGGGCAGCGGCGTGGTGGCGATGGGATGCACACCCTTGCGGTCCACCCGGCAGGGCAGTTCGAGGACCCAGTCGAGCGGCCAGCTTTCCACTGCGCCATCGTGCAAGGCATTGAGCACATGGGTCTCGCCCAGGTCGTTGAAATGGGCATTGAGAAGCTGGGTGGCGACAGTGGAGTAATAGGCGCCGCCGCGCTTCATCAGGTCAGCAGGAGGTTCGGTGTTGGACGGGTCGGCATACGCACGCATCAGATCCTTTTCCACTTCCATCACCTCTTCGGCGCGGGAGGGTGGCCAGTGTTTTTGCTGTTCAAGCTTGTGGTGCGTGGAGTAGAAGTACCCCAGGTAATAGTTGGGGATCATCTTGAGGTTTTCCACGAGTTCGGGAGGAGTTTCAGGCTCATCTTCGCTGCGCAGCTCTGCCACGTACTCGCGCAGCACTTCAGGCCACATGTCCACACCGTCCACTTTGAAGCCGCGGTGCCAGGAGAGGTGATTGAGCCCCAGGGTGTTCAATTCGGTGCGGGAGGGGTCGATCTTCGTGCCGAGTTTCTTTTCGAGCCTCTCGGTGAGTTGCATCTTGGTGGTGATGGCGACGTTGCACACCCCCACAGCGGGAACCCCGGGGGCGAACATGCTGAGCGCCTGGGTGATCAGCCCGGCCGGGTTGGTGAAGTTCACCAGCAGGGCATCCGGCGCCAGTTCCGCCATGTCATGAGCAAGCTGCAGGATGACCGGGATGGTGCGCAGGGCTTTGGCAAGACCTCCGACGCCGGTGGTCTCCTGTCCGATCAGCCCATGCCGCAAACCCAGGTATTCATCTTCGCGGCGGGCGGGCATCTGTCCCACGCGCATCTGGGTGATGGCGTAACTGGCACCGCGGACAGCTTCGCGCTGGTCGGTACTGAGAATGACCTTGAATGGGGCGTGGTGGGAGGCGGCAATGCGCTGGGCAAAACCGCCCACGATCTTCAACCTTTCCGCGTCGATATCCTCAAGCCACAATTCAGTCAGGGGAAAGGACTCCGCCCGTTGCATGAATCCCATGATCAATTCAGGAGTGTAGGTGGAACCACCGCCAATGACAGCCACTTTCATGGATCAATCTCCTCGAATTCTCAACCCAGCCAGCCGAAAATCCATGCCAGGGTGCCGCTCTCAGCCATAATGTAAATACCGAGGGCGATGTAGACAATGGGTACGATGATGCGTTCGTATTTTTCCAGGGTGTTGGCAACGAAGGGGATCTTTGCCAGACGGTACCCGAGGACGCATAACCCTGCAGTTGCCAGGATGAAGACAACCACCATGATAGCGAGTTCGCTGCCGGTCATCGTGACAAAATAAGGGATATAGACACCCAGGTTGTCACCCCCCGAGGCAACTGTGATCAGCGCAATCGTCCAAAACAAACGAGCGGCTTTCCTCGACTCCAATCTTTCGAGGATATCACTTTCTTCTTTTTCCTCATCCTCCGCTTCGTTCCCGCGTTTGATTGCTGCACGGATGCCGAGAATCAACGGCACCAATCCCAGGAGACCGATCACTCTTTCATTTGGGATGATATGCAGTACCAACGCCGCCAGCAAGCTAACGATCACCAGGAAAGCAGTTCCCAGGTACATTCCCCCCACCACATGACCGATGCTTTTACGGGTGCGCGCTTGCGAGAAAATGATTGTCAGAATGACGGCGTAATCGATGCTTGTAGAAATGAATACTGCCAATGCTGTGATGATTGTTTGGACCATTTTGCCGACCCTCAGTTTTTGATCGTTGGGAGATCCTCCAATAATGATTCTCTCCACACACGTTTATTAATTCATTCCCCGGATGAAAAATCGTAGCGGGTGCATTCGTAGACCCCTCGCGCAACGTCAGATAACAGAGACTCAACCAATGTCTAAAGCTCGCCCACCCGATCGTCGCTCAAACGATGGTACGCGTACTGGCCTCTTTGTTCAGCAAAAAACAGACCACATTCGCGCAGGCATCGCAAGTGGTTGGAAGTGTTGGATTGGCGCAGCTCTGTAGCAGCGGCAATTTGTGTTACCGTCAGCGGGCCACCCCGTAACGCTTGGAGGATTCCCAAACGGGCAGGATCACCAAAACCACGAAACAACTTCGATTGTATTTGGACTGAATCTGCATTTGCTAAAATTTGCATGCGATACTCCTTTGATTATTTATATATCAATATATAATAATCTATGTCATCAATTAACCTGTCAAGACGCTTTTAGATTGCTGATTGCGTTGAAGTCATCAAGGCAGGAAGTAACAGATTTAATAAACATGCGCATAGCCAATTTATCAAATTAAAACCTTTACATATTAATTTCCATAATCCACTATCAATTCACTTCCCGGGAGCACTATCATGGCTTCTTCATTGCAATCCATTTGCGTTTTCTGCGGCTCGGCAGATGGGTTGGACCCCATTTACACTTCAGCCGCCGCCAGCCTGGGAGCCACGCTCGCAAAGCGCAAGATTCAACTGGTGTATGGGGCAGGACGCACGGGGATGATGGGTGCCCTGGCGGAAGGCTGCCTTGGGGCAGGGGGGAGCGTGGTGGGNNGGACAGCCCGCAGCTCATTTACACCTCGGGTCTGACCCGATTGGAAGTGGTGGCAGATATTCAATTGCGCAAGGCGCGCATGATGGAACTGGCAGATGGCTTCATCGCCCTGCCGGGCGGCTACGGCACCATGGACGAACTCTTTGAGGTACTTACCTGGTCACAGATCGGCAATCATCGCAAACCGCTGGGTTTCCTCAACGTGAACGGTTATTTTGACCACCTGCTCTCGTGGATCCAGCGTGCCTTCGAGGACCACTTCATCTACAAAGAGCACCTGGCGCTCTTTGTCAGTGCTGAGACTGTTGACGATTTGTTGGATCAAATGACAAGCTACCGCTTCCCTGACCAGATTGAGCGCTGGCTGGTTCGGGAAGAGTAGCGGACCCGGGTCAAATGGACGCTTCTTCCGCCCGCTCCAACAGCT
>DNOU01000120.1:0-241 GCA_003501835.1 Anaerolineaceae bacterium
GTACCTCGTACAGGTAGGGCATTACATGCTCGCGCTCATGTTTTTCGCTGGCTTCGCGCCAAGCGCGTTCGAGCGCCCCAAAGGTGACCGCTTCCACATCCAACCCAATCGGGTAGGTGCGGGTAAATGGCGGCGGCAGACGGTTGCAGGCAAAATCAGCCTGTTCGGTGATGAGGGCGTTGACAACATCATCCATGAGCATTGGATCCACCAGCGGGCAGTCGCCTGTCAGACGCACAAT
>DNOU01000120.1:260-575 GCA_003501835.1 Anaerolineaceae bacterium
AGCACGTCGTTCAGGCTGCCGCGGGTGAACTCAATGCCGTGAGATTGACAATACTCAGCCAGCACATCATCCGACGGGTCAACGGTGGTGGCGACCACCACTTCGTCCAGCATCTGCGACCGTCTTACCCGNNCGCCCGCTTCCAGCAGCACTTTGCCCGGCAGCCTCGAGGAACTCATCCGCGCCTGGAGAATGGCGACGGTGCGGGGTCTCATTGTCGTGAACCCCCCATTTTCAATGCCAGGTCATAAGCCTTCAGCAAAACCTGAAAATTCACCTGCCAGTTTGCCTTTTGTTCAGCCAAATCGCGGGCAT
>DNOU01000120.1:727-1051 GCA_003501835.1 Anaerolineaceae bacterium
GAGACGAAACCGCCAAAGTGCACGTGCTCTGTCAAGCCTGATTCTTCTGCCATCCTGCGGAGAGCCTGCTCCTGGGAACCCGCTCCCATCAACAGCAGGCGTGCCTGCGGATAACGCGCAGCGGTTTGGATAAAAGCCTTCATGACTATATCCACCCCGTATTGGGGCTCCATGCTGCGCAGGCAAAGAAAGACGAGCTCTTTCTGCCAACCCAGTTTCCCCCGCAGTGTTGCCCGCTTTCGCGGATTGAAATGCTGCAGATCCACCCCCCAGGGAAAGATGCGCAGTCTTTCAGGCGAAAAACGAAAAGAGATCGCCTTTTGG
>DNOU01000120.1:1119-5737 GCA_003501835.1 Anaerolineaceae bacterium
GCTTGAGTTCGCGCAGCAGCACTTCGAGCTTGCGGGCAATTACTGTGTAATTTCTTTTCTGCAGGTCCAGGGTCACACCCGGCAGGAAGACTTCACGCACTGTCTCCGGGAGAGACGCGGGGCTGTCCGTTACGAGGCGCAGGAAGAGGATCTCATGCCCGGTACTGGCAAGGGCAGTTAAAAACCGTTCATCGTGCGGAGAGAATCCCTGGGTAAAGTAAAGAATGCGCATGATCCTATTCGCCCAGGTCCGTCCAGTAGAGTTCCTTGCCCATCGGCATATCCTTCAAGGCGCGCGTACCGATCACCGCGGGAATCAGTCCCGGTTTGATGGCACACGGGGTCGCCGGGCGCAGCACGGCGATCATTTCACGGGTGAACACCTCGCCCGCCCGGATATCCCTGGCAGTCCGCAGGCAACGGCGCTGCACGATGGAAGTATCCTTTTCATTCTCCGTGATGGTTTTATCTGCGGAACCGAGCGCCCGTTCCAGCTCGCGGGTGCGATCCACCATGTCGCGCCAGGTCTCCGGCGTCATGGAAAAAGGATGGTCGGGACCTACCCGGGTGGTATCGTCGGTGAAGTGCTTCTCAATCACCCTCGCGCCCAGGGCTACCGCACCCAGAACGGTGGCATGCCCGTGGGTGTGATCCGAAAGACCAATGACCACACCAGGGAACATCAACTGGTAGGTGGTCAGGACGCGTAAATTGATGAAATCAAAATTGACCGGATCGGCGGTGTAATTGGTATTGCACTGCAGAAGCACGAGCTGCGGATTGACCGGGAGAACCGTATGCACCGCATTCTGAACATCACCGATATCCGCGGCTCCCGTCGAAAGGATCACGGGTTTGCCCTTGCGGGCAATATACAATTGGAATTCCGTCCAGTCGATGTCGCCGCTGCCAATTTTATGCGCCGGAACGTAAGGATCGAGGTTATCCACTGCCTCGAAGTCGTACGGTGTGGAGAAATAATCAATGCCAACTTTGTCGCACTCTTCCTTCAGGAGCGGAGTCCAATCAAAAGGCACGGAGGCATCGGCATAGGTTTCAAAGACGGATTTCTTCCAGGCTGCCTGGTGGCTCACCTGCCCGCCCTGCATGGCTTTGAAGCCGTAATCGGAGACAATTTTGGCGGCCTGAAAATTCTGAAACTTGGCGGCATCCGCCCCGGCTTCCTTTGCCATGCGGATGAGCAATTTCGCCCGTTCCAGGTCGCCATCATGATTGGCAGAGATATCGGCAATGAAATAAGTGGGGTGGTTCGGTCCTATGAGGTGTTCACCAATCTTCACGTCCATTTTCGACTCCTTGTTGATTATCGAAACACAGCCGTTTAGGAAAGCGAGCGGATATACTGCGGAAAACCATGCCGGTACTGGGCATGGAACTTCGCCAATCCGCGTTCAAATTCAGGCAGGTCATGACCCAGGGCTTTGGTAATTTTGTCGGTATTGAGGGTCAAATTGGGTGAGCGTGCTGCCGTCAATCCGCCATCCAGCACCGAGGCAGGAGAGATGAGCGATTCGTCAAAACCAAAGGTCCTGGCAATGGCAACCCCAAAGTCGTATTTGCTCATGGCCTGCCCACCCACCAGGTGATAGATCCCATGCAGCTGTTTTTGCGCTGCCTCCACGAGCATGTCTGCCAGGTCGAGCACCATCATGGGGCAGAAAAGGATGTCGGTAAAACCCTTCATGGTTTTTCCCTGCTCCAGGTTGTTGACAAAAAACTCCCCCAGACTGCGGGTTCCGCTGATGCTCCAGCCGTAAAAATTGACCCGGACGATCAACGCCTGGGGATTTGCTGCCAGGACCGCCTGTTCGCCCTGCCACTTGGTGCGGGCATAGACGCTCAGCGGATTGGGTGGGTCGGTCTCCAGATAATCGCCCTTCGCACCATCAAAAACGGCATCGGTGGAGATGTGGATCATCTGGATTCCGTGCTTTTGGGCAGAGGCCGCGATCACGCCGGGCAGCTGACCATTGACTTCAGCAGCCTGTTCGGGGTTCGCCTCGCAGGCTTCCAGGTTGGCAATGGCTGCGCAGTGTAAAATGACCCCGGGTTTGGTTTCCTCCACCAGTTTTTCGACAACACCAGGCCCGGTGAGATCCGCATGCATGAACTTGAAGTTAACCCAGGTGAGGGGGGTGGTATGCGCCACGCCGATCACCTGGTGCTTCCTGCCATCCACCGCCAGGGCAAAATTCAACCCCAGCAGTCCGCTCACGCCGGTCACCAGGAAGCGGGTCATCCCAATCTCCCTGCGTTGTAATCTTCCTCAATTGGGGCAATGATCCTGCCAATCTGCTCCACAGTCAGCCACTGGGTATTGGTGTTGCTGGCATAGCGGAAGTCGTCCGGCAGATGCTGCCCCCTGTTTTCCCATTCGCGGCCGAACCACAAAGTCTCAGCCGGCTGGACAACGAACATATCGTCCAACTCGATGGTCTGACGGGCTTCATCCTCCGAGATCAGCACCTCGTGCAGTTTTTCGCCCGGGCGGATGCCAATGATTTCGAGCTGCGCCCGGGGGGCAATGGCTTTTGCCAGGTCTGCCACGGTCATGGAGGGAATCTTGGGCACAAAAACCTCACCTCCCGACATGGTTTCGGCAGCACGGATGACAAAGCGTACGCCTTGCTCCAGACTGATCCAGAAGCGGGTCATGCGCTCATCCGTGATGGTGAGCCTGCCGGTCTCGCGCTGCTTGAGGAACATCGGCACCACTGAGCCGCGGCTGCCCACCACATTACCGTAACGCACGCAGGAAAAACGTGCGTTTTTACCGGCCGCGTAGGCGTTGGACTGGATGATCAGCTTTTCAGCTGCCAGCTTGGTGGCGCCGTAAAGGTTCACCGGGTTGACCGCCTTGTCGGTACTGAGCGCCACCACGCGCTTGACGCCGGTATCAATGGCCGCATCGATCACATTTCCAGACCCCAGGATGTTGGTTTTAATGGCTTCGCTGGGGTTGTACTCACAGACAGGCACCTGCTTGAGAGCCGCGGCATGGATCACCACATCCACCCCTTCAAAGGCGCGGCACAGGCGCTCCTTGTCGCGGACATCTCCGATGAAGTAGCGCAGGGTGGGGTCATCATATCCTGCAACGCGCATTTCATGCTGTTTGAGTTCATCGCGGCTGAAGACAATTATCTTGGCCGGATGATATTCATTGAGCATCATCTGAATGAACTTCTTACCAAACGAACCGGTCCCGCCAGTGACCAGCACAACGCTTTTTGTCCAGTCTATCGTCATTTGAGGATCGCTTTCTTTGCAGAGCGCAAGAGATCAAAGAATTGGGTGTCTCTGAAGGTTTTCCGGGGGAGTACCCGGCTGGGCGTATACGGGAATTCTGCCAGTTCAGGCCAGAGAAGGCGAACGATCTCGCGCTGGGCCATGTGGTTGGGGTAACTTCGGTATTTCGGATCAATACCCAGCATGATATTGAAGAACTTGCGGCAGTTGAACGCAGTGAAATCCTCTCCGGCGGTATCGTAGAGCGTTTGCCCAAGCGAATACCACCTGCCCACCTCAGTTTCCCATGAAAGCAAGTCCAACAGTTTGTAACCGAATTTCTCTGCTGGTTGGGCATCCGCCAGCCAGTGGGTGAGAGCATTTTCCACGAGCGGTGTGCGACCGCCAACGTAACCCATCAGGTTGATGATGTACGCCAGGTCCACCTTGCGCGGATAAACCCCCAGACTCCAGTAACGGCAACGCATGATCTCGGAGTTGGTCCCCTTGAGCACGATCGTATCCAGGGGCAGGTTGTCAAAACGGCACTCGGCAATATTTGCCCAGTCGGTCTTCAATCCCATCACATTGCTGTTGAAGATCTGCCGGAAATCTTCGCTGTTGTACTGATTGGCATCGTACACCTGGAAGTTCAAATGGAGTTTCTGAGCGATCTCGCGCGGAACGCGGACATCATCTGACTCATCCGTCAGATGGCGGTATTTCATCGAAAAGACAGGAATTTCACTGGCAAAGTCACGGCACGCCGAGAAGACCGTTCGGCTATCGAGCCCTGAGGAGAGCGACATCACCATGGGATAACGGGCATGAGCCGCCGTAACGATACCCTTCAGGATTGCCGCCGCCTGGTGGGTTCCTTCCTCGAATGAGACTTTTTGCAGGGGCTTGTTCGGCCAGTAACGTTTGACCCTGCCCGTGGTCAGCTCAAGATAATGGTTGGGCAGAAGCGCCCGAACCTCGTCAACGGGCGTTACATCCCCCGGCCACCAGATTTCAGTGCGCTTCTGGTATTCTGGAGATGACCTGAATTCCTTTGACTCTTCCGATTCCACAAAACCAAAATGCCCGGCAAGGAGACCCGGTTGCGAAGCCAGCCAGGCGCGATTTTCGTGATCAAAATGATAATAGACCGTTCGCGTCCCGGCTGCGTCATTGAAGACGACTGTGCGGTCACTCCTGTCAACGATCATCGCCCAACGCCCGCCGTAGGCTTCGGTGGCTTCAATGAATTGCTCGATGGTCTGGGATGCCCCGCAGAGGTTCTGTAATATTCTGACATCATCATCAGAAGGTGCTTCGGGATTGAGAATGAATCCCAGAAGTGTTACCTGGAATCCATTTTCAACAA
>DNOU01000078.1:0-10584 GCA_003501835.1 Anaerolineaceae bacterium
GTGTTTTTAACCAAAGTATTTTTACACTGCCTGCATCAACCTGACCTTTTCGGCAAATTCCTATAAATCATTCCATTCGCCAGTTTGACCCCAATTAGATGTGAGCAAATGAATTGAGTTTGGGGCGGTCAACAGCGGCGTTTTCCCGAAAGAGATTTAAGGGAAATCGCCTGACTCGCGATACAATATATTGAATTGATCAATAAAGTCGGTATGCTGAAAACAGCTGCTGGATCTGACCTCAGATTTGCGCAGCGATGAGACTAAGGGAAAAAGCAGGGCGGTTAGAAAATGGGCGTTTACATAGGCTTGGATATTGGCGGCACAAAATTCATGGCAGCAGCTGCAGATCAGGACGGCCGCATCCTTCGCCGGATGCGTTTGCCGGGAGCGGGCACCCTTGAGGAAGATCTGGCAATTCTTCATCACATGGTGCAGGCCACAGCTGCAGGTGAAGAGATTTTCAGGATGGGTGCCGCGGTTGGGGGTCCGTTGGATTGGGAGAGCGGGGTGGTTTCTCCGCTGCACCAACCTGCCTGGAGAGATGTTCCACTGCGCAGAATCATGGAACAGAAATGGAACTGTCCTTTCCTTCTTGATGTTGATACGAATATCGCAGCCCTCGGTGAATACTATTCAAATACGAATTTTCCATCCCGATTCTTGTATTTGACCTTGAGCACAGGCATGGGGGGCGGATTCCTGCAGGATGGCAAGATCTACAGAGGTGCGAACGGAATCCATCCGGAGATTGCACATCAATCCATCCCGTATCACTGCATGTATCCATCCAGGATCCAATGCGAGTGCGGCGCACCGGACTGCCTCGAGGCGTTGATCTCCGGAAATGGGATCAGGCGTATCTATGGTAAACCAGCTGAAAAGTTGAATGATGAAGAATGGTCCGAGGTAGCCTATAACCTGGGTCAAGGACTGAGGAACCTCTCCGCCATCCTCGCCCCAGAGGTGATCAGCCTGGGAGGAGGAGTGGCAGTGGGAGGTGGAGAAAAGTTGATCCACCAGGCACACCAGGTGATGGAGGCAAACCTGAATCTTGTTCCCATGCCAGAGCTCAGGATCAGCACCCTGGGATATGACACTGCGCTTCTCGGAGCGGTGGCAGTGGCCATCCACGGAATCGATGGCTGATACTTAACCTTTCAAAGCGGCAGTGCGCGGTAAAAAGAACTTGCGACGCGAATGTCGAATCCAGTGACGATGAATCAATTACCCGTGCATCTGAAAATTTGGTGGAGACGTTCAATCCGGTGGGTCCTGGATCTGCCAGTTGGCACTTCATGGGGGCGTACCCAACCGGGTGAGGTACAGCGCAATTTGCGTTGGTTCTGGTTTGACGGCCTTTTCTCCTCCGCCAGCGAAAGTATTGTGGGGAATTTTGTCAGTCTCTACATCCTGGCGCTGGGCGCTACCCAGGCGCAAATCGGCTTGATGAGTTCAATCTCAAACCTGGCAGGCGCCATTCTTTTGCTGCCGGGTGCATTCCTTGCGCAACATGCGGCGAGCCGAAAAAGAGTGGCGGTCTTAACAGGCGGCGGTGTCGCCCGCATTGCTTTGCTCTCCCTGGTCTTCGTGCCGATCCTTTTCAAGGGATGGAATCTTGTCTGGATTGCGATTGCACTTTCAGTGATCCGGGACTCGATGGGCAACCTGGGATATCCATCCTGGATGACGGTCACTCATGAGATCGTTCCGATGGAAGGACGCGGACGCTTTTTTGGAGCCAGGAATTTTGTGATGGGTGTCACAGGGATCATTTTCACCCTTTTGGCTGGAAAATTGATCTCCATTTTCGTTGCCCCTCTTGGATATCAAATCGCCCTGGGAATTGCCTTTGCGCTGGGTGCATCTTCGACCTTTAGTTATCTTCACATCAATGAAACCACTCCTGAAGTTCCACCTCCACCCAAACCAGTCATTTCAATAAAAAAGCTCTCCGAAGTGCTTCACGGTCAATCTCAATTTGTGGCCGTCGTGTTGACTTCCGCCTTGTGGAATTTTTCGATCAATATCACTGGTCCCTTTTTCAACGTGTATCTGGTGCAGAATCTGAAATTCAGCACGGCGGTGATAGGATTCCTGGCGGTTATTTCGTCCATCAGCGGCCTCTTTGTGCAGAATAAGATCGGTGCGATCGCCGACCGCCTCGGTCCGCGCCGGCTGCAGTTAGTCAGTATGGCGCTCATCCCGCTTCTCCCCCTGGCTTGGACGCTGGCGAGCCAGGTCTGGCAAATCGCGCTCATTAATCTTGCCGGAGGGATTTTGTGGGGAGCTTTTAACCTGGCTCAGTTCAATCTCCTGCTGGCCTCAATGCCAAAAGACCAAATTCCACGCTTTTCCGCAATTTATCAGATCGTCATTACGCTTTCCCTTTCAGCTGGGGCTCTGGCAGGCAGTTACGTGATCAAGCATTGGGGATTCGTTGCCATCTTTTTGATCTCTGCGCTGCTCAGATGGGTTGCCACGGGTCTTTTTGCCAGGTTTGTTCAGGCAGCCGATGCTCCCCGCTTGAAAGATGCGCTGTCTTAAATCAAGGCGGGACATCCTGTGATGGGATATCCCGCCCAGTGGGGTGATGAACTTGATTGTAAATGTGTATGTTTGCCGCTTCCTTTTCGCTGATCTTTAATGCTCGACAATCCGCATCGGCTATTCAATCATGTTGTCAACCATGCTGGAAGGCAAGTTCTGATCAGCGGACTCCGAAGAGCAGTTCATTGGTCAACTGATCCAGTTTTTCGTAGCCCAAACCTCGTTTGGCAAGCTCATCTGGTTCAAAACTTGTTGATTTCAAGAGAGCGGCTTTTTCTCGTGAATACGCACCTGTGAGCACTTTCATCGACTCGTCCTGGTGATTGATTTCTTTCAGTATCCCTTGAATTTCAGGATCGGCGTTCCATTTTTCCGCTCTTTCCTTCAAGATCAGGTAGTTGCGCATACACCCAACGGCAAAATCCTTGACCCCGTCATAACTTTCTGTGCGGAAGGCGTGAGCATCAAAATGCCTGCTGCCAGGATACTTCACATCCTCCAGGAATTTGACGAGGAAGAATGCCTGTTTCAAATTCTGCATGCCAAAGCGGTAATCCTGGTCGTAACGCGCATAATTTTGATCGTTGAGATCAATGTGGAAGAGCTTGCCGGCTTCCCAGGCTTGAGCCACCGCATGGGTGAAGTTCAGCCCTGCCATGTGTTCATGAGCTAATTCAGGGTTGACTCCCACCATCTCGGGATGATCGAGCGTTTCAATGAAACCAAGATACGCCCCGGTGGTGGGGAAGAAGAGATCACCCCGCGGTTCGTTTGGTTTGGCTTCGAGGGCAAATTTAAGATCATACTTCTGATCCAGGGCGTAATCACAGAAAAAATTCATGGCCTCGCGGAATCGCTTAATCGACTCGACGGGGTCCTTGGTGGCGTCGCTTTCCACCCCTTCGCGGCCGCCCCAGAATACGTACACCTTTGCGCCTAATTCAACACCCAGATCGATGGCTTTCAAGGTTTTTTGGAGGGCAAATGCTCGAACTTTGGCATCATTTGAGGTGAATGCGCCGTCCTTGAAGACCGGGTGCGTAAATAGATTGGTAGTCGCCATGGGCACGCGAAGGCCGGTCTCATCCAGGGCGTGCTTAAAATCCTTGACAATCGCATTCCTCTCGGTAGGAGTGGCGTGAAAGGGAACCAGGTCATTGTCGTGGAAATTAACCCCGTAGGCTCCAGTTTCCGCCAGAAGGTGCACAATTTCCACCGGCGATATCCGCGATCGGACGGATTCTCCAAATGGATCTCCGCCGGTATTTCCGACAGTCCAAAGTCCAAAGGTAAATTTGTGTTCAGGTTTGGGTTGATAGGTGTTCATGATTCTTCCTCCAGTCAAATAGGATTTTACATGGATGTTGCCGGATATTTCCGGTGGCTTGCGATAATAATAGTAAAATTCCCTTCATATAATCACACCCCTTTGTCAGGAAATCTTCATGCGCTTACGTAACCAGGTTCAGATGATCACCTACCCAGATTCCATGGGCGGCAGTCTCTCCTCACTTGCCCTGCTGCTCAACAGGTTCTTCAGCGGGTTATTTGGAGGAATTCATGTGCTACCTCCTTTTCCGTCCACCGGGGACAGAGGGTTTGCACCGGTCACTTATTTTGAAGTTGACCCAAAATTTGGTTCCTGGGAGGATGTCAAGGCACTCGGTGAATCACATGATATCCTGGTCGACCTGATGGTCAATCACATTTCCCGCCATTCCAGTTACTTCGAGGATTTTGTCAGGTGGGGTCGAAAATCTGAATATGCCGATATGTTCCTTACCCTCGAGAAGATCTGGCCCGGGGGAATTCCCAGTGAAGAGGATCTTTCGAAGATCTTTCTCAGGCGGCCGGAGCATTGTTTTGCTGATGTAAAAATTGAATCCACTGGTGAGGTGGAGCGGGTTTGGGCGACCTTCGGCACTCGCGACTGGTCAGAGCAGATTGACCTGGATGTAAATTCACCAATCACCCGGGATTTGTTTCGCAGGACCTTCCACTTTCTAAGCGAACAGGGCGTGAGTACCATCCGGCTCGATGCCATCGCCTTTGTCATCAAAAAACCCGGTACTTCATGCTTCTTCGTCGAGCCTGAGATCTACCGCTTCCTCGAATGGATCAAACAGGCAGCGGATGATGCCAATCTGAACTTGCTCCTGGAAGTTCACGCCCACCATACCCTGCAATCCAGGCTGGAACAGCATGGTTTTTGGGTGTACAACTTTGTTCTCCCTGCGCTCATTCTCCATAGTTTGATCACGCATGATGGAACCGCCCTTGCCGGGCATCTCCAGGATTGTCCGCGGCACCAGATTACCATGCTGGATTGTCATGACGGCATTCCGGTGTTGCCGGATATGGAAGATGTCCTCACGGTCGAAGAAGCCCGTCGTGTTGTGGAGCAATGTCAGGCTAGTGGCGCCAATATCAGCCGCATCTATTCAAAAGATCACCGCCAGGGGGATTTTGATGCCCATCAGATCAACTGCACCTATTATTCCGCACTGGATGAAAATGACGATGCGTATATTGCAGCACGGGCAATCCAGTTCTTTGCACCGGGGATTCCACAGGTGTATTACGTGGGGCTGCTGGCAGGAGTGAACGAACCCGACGAGGTTCAGAAAGTTGGTGACGGAAGGGCGATCAATCGGCACAACTTCTTACAAGAGGAAGTGGAAGCTCAGGTACAAAAACCGGTCGTCCAACGTTTACTAAAGCTGATCCGTTTTCGCAATGAGTATGCAGCCTTTACAGGCGATTTTAAGGTTCTGGACTCAGATTCACACCATCTGAAGCTTGGCTGGACCAACAATTCGACACAATGCACCTTGTTTGTTGATCTGAAGATATTTCGATCTGAAATCACGTACCTTGACGGGCAGGGGAATCTCCAGATTTATTACCCATGAGAATCCCATCTCCCGACACCTGCTGAATCAAATTTCTCTCAAAAGACCAAGACGCGCTGCTGTATCCTCGATGTTTTGTTTGATCTTTTCGTCCACCTTGATTCCCCGAGATTCCAACGCCAGGAGAAGAGCACCCACCACCGGTTCATACCGGGCGTTCACGATCTTTGCCCTGGGAGCCAGTTGCCCCAGCTCATAATTCAACGTTTTCAAAAGGCTGGAGTTGGGATCCTTGAATATACTTCCGGAGATCACGACCTCCAATTTCATTGCGAGCATTTGAAACCGCCGTAAACCTGCGGCGATCAGATCAGCGCTGCCCTTTCCATACTGAGCCAGGATTTCATGGGCTGCCCAGTCTCCCTCCTGCTCCGCTTTAAAAACCAGGGGAACCAGTAAATGTACTTTGGCGACCTTCTGTTCGTAGAAATTCCTGCAAAGCTCATCCACATCTTTATATTGCAGGGCATCCAGGAAATACTGTGTCAATAGGGTGGGTGGAAGTTGATAAGAATGCACTTGGAAAATCTTGTACAACGCCTGCCTTGTGATGGCGTTGGCACCCAACAAGGACGGATCATGATAAAAACCGAAGACATAATCCTCGCTGTTGGGAGAACGCACGGCGCAGTTGGCTGCCGTGCCCCCAATCAGGATTGCGCCGTAAGGTTCGTCTGTTCCCGCGCGTAAGGCAATGATGGCATCATTCACCACGTGGACGGATTTAAAACTTGCCAGTTGGAGGAGATTTGATTCCAGCATGGAAGGCTCATCTGGCCAGTCTGCCCCGCTCATTCCTGCAACAACCGTGACGCCTTCAAGCGATTCAATCGCAGCGCTGATCTGAGCTTCCTGGATCGCCTCTTGAACCCGCAGCATTGCAACCCGAATGCCGTCATAAGTGTGGCTGGCACCGGCAGCGAAACCAACGCCAAGGATCTGCCCCTGGTCGTTGCAAAATGCCGCACGTGTGTGGGTCGATCCCTGATCAATTCCCAGTATGGTCATCGCATCACCTCCGGTGTTTGACTAATGCGAATAGAACTGGGGAATAAAACGCTGGTTTGCTTCGAGCATTTCATCCAACAGCGGATTGGCAATTTCGCTCTGCCCCACGAGCGGGTGGGCATAAAGAGCTTGCAGTGCCAGGTTCCGGTCGCCTTTCACAGCTGCCTCCACCGCGAGTTGTTCGTAATTTTTCACTGCTGCCACCAACCCCCAAACGCCTGCAGGGGTGTCATGCAACTGGATGGGGCTGATGCCGGATGCATTGACCAAACACTGGACCTCAATCGCTGCATCGTTCGGAAGAAATCTCAATGTTCCCTGGTTGCTGGTATTGACGATTAGCGGCCGGCTGCGATTATTATGTATCGCATCGATCACATCCAATGCGATTTCTGAATACCCTCCGCCGCCTCTCTTCTTCAAAGCTTCTGGTTTCGTTTCCTCTGCCGGGTCGGCATAAGCGGCGAACACCTCTTTTTCAAGCGCCTGAACATACTCACCCCGGGTGATCCCTTTTTCTTTATATTCTCTCACCAGACGGTCATGATGGTAATAGTACTGCAGATACGGGCTTGGAATGAGCCGCATGTTCTTAATGATCTCTTTTTCCACCAATCCCCCATGTACATGATCCGCCACCATATCGAATTCTGCATCTGTTAGAGGTCGTCCGTGGATCGTGAAGTTGTAGGCAAAATTGAGGTGGTTCAGACCGAAGTAGTCGTAAAATATCTCTCCCTTGGGCACGCCCAGATACTTGCTGACTGCATCCCGCGGAAAATATCCACCCGAGCACAGGCCAACGATTTTGGCGTTGGAATACTTGCATATCGCTTCGGTGACCAGTCCGGTTGGATTGGTGTAATTGATGATCCAGGCATCAGGATTAAGCTTCTCCACCTCGTGTGCCAGGTTGAGCATCACAGGGATTGTGCGAAAGGCTTTGAACATCCCGCCTGGTCCTGTGGTCTCCTGCCCAATCACTCCGTACTTCAACGGAATTTTCTCGTCAAGCACACGCTGCTGATTCCCACCCACCCTGATCTCAGTAACAATGAAATTCGCACCGGATACTGCTGCAGAAAGCTCTGTGGTGGTTTGAATGGGAATTTCATGCCCCAGGTGACGCATAAACCGGCGGCAAAAGGAAGCAATCGTTTCCAAACGGTCGGAGTTGATGTCCATGAATATGAGTTTTGTGACCGGAATGATTTCCCGTTGCTGCACGAATCCTTCCACGATTTCCGGGGTGTAGCTGCTTCCCGCGCCAATCACCGCGATGATCAAGTCCTTCATATTTACCTCACCATGATTTCAAAACAACTAAAGATCTTTTTATGCTCTGTTATAGACGAAATCTTAACTTTTCAACGGTTCTGGTCAACGCGTCAATATCTCCCACGTTTCCCGGGAAGATCACCAGGATAAGGTTCTTCCACCGGCTTGTTGTGGGGGTCAACCAGACGGGCACACCCTGTTCAATTTGACCCAGCACACTGGCACGCCGGATGCCAAGGGCGCGGGTGGCGATGTCTGAGGATGTAATTCCGCCCTTGGTGACGATCCACGCAGGTCGTGTTTGAACCAGCCCTACGATATCCACCAGCGCGGAGGATACTGCCTGACCAATCCGGAGCGATTCTTCCGGTTGATCGCTGCTGATGAGTTGGCGGCTTGTGAAAATGAGCACATCCTCCCCCTGGAGAAGATGCGCATCCGCGGCTGCTGCTGTTGCCTTGATCACCCCGGCTCTTTCGTCCGGGATCAACAAACGATCAACCACCACCTCGATCGAAAAGAGGTTGTTGAGCTTCATGAGCATTTTCAACTGCAGGGTGCTCTTTTGAACGTGGGATCCGGCAACAATCAATCCGCCGCTTAATTCCGGCTTGCCTATCAGCTTTTCGGGGTTCCAAAGACCCTGAGGCGGGAGACCTGCCCGCACACGAACAAAGGAGGCGGCGGTACGGTAAAGAAAATGACGTCCTTCTTCTTCCGCTTTCAAAAGGCTGAGGACAAGAATTTCGAGATCAGTATAATTTACGACATTGACGATGCACACCTGACGCTGGCGAAGTGCAAGCAGCTTTGCGGTCACTCTTTCCAATCCGTCCAGCCGCAGATCCTCCAGCGAAATGGAGCAGACTTCTGAAGGTGAAATCCGCATCCGGGTCTTTTCCTGCACCCATTCGCGCAGATTGGAAGAATGATAGCCAAAAGTCTTATCTCCTGCAAACTCGGTCTCCGAGACAGGAATGAGCGCGTCACCCTCGCGGACGTAATGGACATCATTCAGGGTGTATCTTCCACCTTCTTCAAAGAACGGCACCAGAATCACACCATCGATTGGATGGCCAATGGTATCCATGATGGCTGTTGTCTCTTCGTCAAAATGACCCCGCAGTGTTGAATCGGAACGGCTGATAAGCACGTACCCAATGCCCAATTGTGCACTGACCTCGTCGAGGTTTTGAATGATCTCTATCATCAGCCTGGAAGCAACCTCGGCAGAGAGACTGCGGCTGTTGGTTAGAATGCAGAAAAGCAACCCGGGTTCCGCAAATATCTGAGTCAGTGAAGAGATGGACCAATCCGTCAGCACCGGGGTATCATGGACGGTCTGAGTTCCTGTGGGATCATCATCCAGCATGACGATCTTCTTACCGTTCCGTTCCACCTGTCCTCGAATTTCACCGATCAAACTGGTCTCTGGTGAAGGAGGCAATGCGGATAGGATCTCGGAAAATTTCAACGTCTTTCCGGCTATCGCCATTCATACTCCTTCATCCAGGCGAGAGAGGCTTGCATATCTCCTTCAGGGATGTATTCCAGGGAGCACGCGCCTGGATAGGATTTCGTTTCAAGTGTTCGGAAAAATTCCCGGAAGTTGAATTGACCTGTTCCTGGCTGGTGCCTGCCTGGAACATCCGCGAATTGTATGTGCTTGATCATTGACAGATGATCTCGAATGACCTGATACGGATCCTCTGCGCTCATCACACAGTGATAAAGGTCAAACTGCAATTTCACCTGTTCAGAATCCACTTCCCGAAGCAGTTGAATTGCCTGGTTGGTTTCGTTGAGACCGTAACGGGGAAAATCAATGGGGTTCAAAGGCTCCAAGAGTAATGTGACGGCGAATTCTTCTGCAAGGGGTGCAGCCCACCGCAGGTTTTCTCTGGCGCATGCCATCTGCTCTGCGAATGTCAAATCCGTGATAAGTTGACCGAACATCATGTTCAACAGATGGCAGTTCAACACGCGGGCATATTCAAGCGCCATTTGGAAATCCCGTCGAAATTCCGAGACCTGCCCTGGATTTGAAAGCCTGCCCCATTCATTTTTCGTCAGGTCACCAGGAGGAAGATTAAAGAGTACAACTTCCAGCTGGTTTCTGGTTATCAGTTGGAGAAGATCCTCCGCAGGGAATTCATAGGGGAATAGAAATTCAACACCACGAAAACCATCATCTGAGGCAGCCCTGAATCGCCCCGCAAATGGCAGGTCCGGGTAAAGCAAAGACAGATTTGCCGCAAAGTGGATCATCAAAACCTCTTTTCTCCCGGCTTTTTGAAGTTGCCGAAGGGCAGGGAGGTGAGGGAAGGATACTGAAGCAGATCTCTTAATGTACAAATTAACGAAGATGTGATCTTTTCAGGCTGAAGCAGGAACACCCAAAACTGATTGTTGACAAGTCTATATGCGTATGTTAAAATGAAATTAGTTTATTGATTGATTCAATAAATATACACCCAAGTAGATTTTTGTCAAGCAATTTCATTTTACCGGTTAAGCAAGATTTCCGATCATATACGTGAACAAGGGCGTTGGAAATCGAGAAATATGCTTTAAGACAGAAAATCATTCATCGTGGAGTTGGATAAGTTGTGAATTTAATCGCTGGCATTGATATTGGCGGTACAAAGTGCGCTGTCAACCTGGGAAGATCCAACTCCAGCGGTGTTGAACTCATTGAAAAAACCGTTTTTCCAACCCAGAAATCTCCAGATGAAACAATCTGCATCATAATCCAATCGCTAAAAGAACTGGTTGAGCAGCACTCTCCCGGCGTTCTGCCTGATGTCATTGGTATCAGCTGCGGAGGACCACTTGA
>DNOU01000078.1:10751-20261 GCA_003501835.1 Anaerolineaceae bacterium
TACACAGGCGCCAATGACATGGCGGGAGAGATTGGCCATATCCGGCTGTCTGATACGGGCCCCATGGGGTATGGCAAGCCAGGATCATTTGAGGGCTACTGCAGCGGGGGAGGGATTGCCAACCTGGCTCGCGAGATGGCGCGGGAGGAACTGCAGCGAGGTTTGGTACCGGGTTACTGTTCGTCTTTGGAAGACCTGGATGAAGTGAGTGCTGAGATTGTTGGTGCAGCCGCTCAGAAAGGTGACCCCCTGGCGCTGGAAGTATTTCACATTGTTGCTCAAAAACTGGGGTTGGGCCTGGCGGTCCTGGTGGACATTCTCAATCCGGAGTGCATTATCATCGGCAGCATTTATAAACGACAGCAGGAACTGTTGGAGCCTGTAATGCTGGATGTGCTTCGAAAAGAGGCGCATCCTGTTTCGCTTGGAATGTGCAAGGTGATTCCCTCCAGCCTGGGAGACCAGGTGGGGGATCTCGCCAGTCTTTCGGTGGCGATGGCTATGCTCGAATCAGAATCGCTGGATTAGCTGCACTTCATACCTGGCAGTGATACCTGACAGCCGCAAATATACTGCGGCTGTCTCTTTTGCATGCCTAACTTTTCATTGAGACGTAAATTATGTTGCACCTTCAGGAATTATCAGGTTGTAACTCGGGGTGTTCCATCCCTTCACCGAGATTGGCGCCGGTTCATGGATCCCGGTGGACAACTCCACATGAACAGCCTGCGTCTCGCCAGGGAGCAAATGAAAATAATCCTGGTCGAAATACACCCAGGCTTTCTTTTTGAGATCCCACATTGATTCCAACCAGACACCCAAAGCCGTTTGTGAACCTGTGTTCGTGACAAGCAGGTGCTTTCCCTCTTGCTCAACTCTCAATGTGGTTGGAGGTTGGTAAAAGAGCGGTGCCAGGTTGGATCCGATGCAAAAGAGAACCCGGCTTGATGTGACAGGATCTCCTGAAGCGGAGTGGAGAGCCATATCCATGAAGAAGAAACCCGTTTGGATGGACTTAAGATCTGCTTGGAAGTCCAGTAAATACTGCGTCGCATTCTCAGGGCATTCGCAATGCATGGTCTGGTGGGAAATCTGCTTACCTGTCCCGTCTCTCAATGAAACGGTCAAATCTCCCTCCAGGCGGCTGCCTGAATTTGAGCAATAGATACCGGCGTTGAAGAGATCCCGTCCCGAATGGACCAGGGCTGAATATCTTGCGCTGAGGTGAAACGGTTCGTATGCAGTTCTGACCGCGTAGTACGCCGGTTTGGGATGCCCGTAGTAATCGACTGCTGACGTACAGGCAGACATGGGAAAGGGTTCATTGAACTGCCAGGGCATACTGCCGCTATTGTGGTACTGGCGGCGTCTGTCAGCTTCCACTGCATAACGCAGTCCCTCAGCCTGCATGAACTGGGTGGCGTGCACTGCCATTTCAACGGATTTCCATTCGCCGAAGAGGTTCTTCCAATCCTTTTCCTTTATCCACCAGGCTCCCCGGTGTTCCCAGAACGGATTGGTCAGGCTGACGGGCAGTTGGCGGTCTGCGGGGAATGTGGCGTTCAGAGTGCGGAGATTGGTGATCCCTTCCACGCCAAATTCGCTGTGGAGCAGAGAGTCGCCTCCGCCGTTGTAGAGGGTATATTGATCTTCTGGTCCCTGGTATTCCCAGGGTCCGTGAACATCGTGATTCACTTTTGGATCGGCTTTAGGATCATTGCGCAAATCGAATGAGGCGTGTTTTCCCGAGAACGAGGTGGGAAACCAGGCCCGGTCAGGATCGAGTTCATTGACAACCCTTTTGAGTGCTGCCAGCAATGGAGCATTGTCATCGCTCGGCACTGAATCAACATTGCTCAATTCGTTTCCGCCGCACCAGGCTGCGAGTGAGGGGTGATTTCTTTTGAGTGGAATGATCCCGGCAGCTTCCGTTTGCATAAAGTGGATAAAGTCAGGATCATCAGGCGGGGAATTTTCGATACCGCTGCTGGATTGGATGAATTCCTGCCATACCAGGATGCCAAGGCGGTCGCAAAGGTCATAGAATGACTCAGTCTCAATCAACCCACCTCCCCAAACGCGCAGGAGGTTGACATGAGCCTTTTTTGCCAACTGCAAAAGGTGGTTCAATTTTTCAGGCTGGGGAACGCCATACATGGCATCGATGGGTACCCAGTTCCAACCCTTGATATATGTTTTCCTGCCGTTGACGCTCAGGGTGTAAGGCAGGGCATCTGGATCTGCTTTTTCGTTGGCGATAAATTGGAGCTTGCGAATGCCGAATGTCTTTTCGATAGCGTCGCAAATCGCGTGATCGGGTGTGAGTATCTCCACCCTGACCTCGTAGAGCGGCTGCTCACCGCTGCCGTTTGGCGCCCAGAGAAGCGGCCTGGTCAGATCACACTGAAAATGGATCTCATTGTGCCCTTTTATAATTGACCGGTCCATTTCAGCTTCGAGAACGGTCTGCTCACCCTGAGTCAAAGAAAACCTGACTCTGGCATGGGTCTCTTCGAGGGATGTGCAATTCAGCAAAAAGTCCACAATTGCCGCATCGAGATTTTCATTAAGTCTGGGTCGAACATAAAGATCATCGATGCGGAGGTGCCGGTAAAAGCGGAGGGAAACATCCTGCCAGATGCCTTGATGAACCATTCGCGGGCAGAAATCCCACCAGTACGTCATACGCGATTTATGGGTGCGGACCCGGCTCGAGTAGCCCACCTGGGGCTGCTCGTCTGGTGCGGGGCTGATGACCACCGCGAGAACATTCTCTTGATCGTAATGCAGCAGTCCGGTCACGTCAAAGCGTGCCGGAGTGTACATTCCGGTGTGATCACCCAGGGGTTCATTATTCAAGAAATAACGGGCATGATAGTCCACCCCTGAGAAGCAAAGTTGCGCGCTCATTCCCGCAACGGACGGAGGAAGAGAAAATGCTTTCTTGTAAACCCAGGATCGCTGCGGCACCCATTCAGCATCCAGGCTGTTCATGCCCACGTAAGGATCTGGAATGAGTGAATTTTGAAGTGCATCATGCAGGACGCTTCCCGGGACGGATGCAGGGTGCCAGTGGTTGATGTCATTGGTCTGGCTTTTTTGCGCATTGCGCCACAGCCAGTCTTCACCCTGGTAACCTTTGAATGTCCAATCCGTCCCGTTCAGCGAAATTTGATTCATGCTTCGGTCTTCTCTTCGAGCAGGTTCGTCTCAACCACCGGTTTGCTGGCATCAGAGGGGATGAAAAAGGTGATGATCTCGTGTGGATTGAACGACGCGGTCAGGCTCCGCTGTATCACAGGCAGGGTGATGGTCGCCATCGCTGAGGCACCGGCAGTTTCATAAGCCCTCAAGATGATGCCGTCGAGTTCTTCAGCCTTCTTGAGCACGCTAACGATCACATGATCTGAGTCGACATCGATGAAAGACCCCTTTTGAGCAAGTGAACCTTCGTGGAAGGTGGTCAACAGGCTAACCGCCGGTTGGTTGATCTCCCAGGATTGCCGTACGGTGTCAGCGGTTTCAAGTCCGCCCCGATGCGGCAGGATGCTGTACACAAATTCCTGTTCACCCTGGTCCATATATTGATAAGACAGGCTGTCATCAGGAACATAGGGCATGTGGTGTGCATAAATGGGACTTCGCAGCACAGTCAGACCAACATCTCTGATCTGGATATCGAAGCTGTACTTTGCGTTGTTCAGGATACTGATGCCGTAAGGGGTATTCGTTCCCCGCAGGGTACCAGAGATATCCAGCCACCCCTGGGTGGGTTCTTCTTCGCCATTGGCTTTCCGTTCGATAAAGCCGTACGGGATCTCAGTGACCGGCTTCATGTTATTCAGGTTCATCGGGAAACGGATCTTGAGCATTTTGTGATGTTCGTGCCAATCCACAACCACCCGTACATCGATGCGGTCCATCATTTTGTAAACCGTGAAATCCTGAATCAGCGTGGAGTTCTGATACCGGTATTCAGCCCGGAGGATGGACTTGACAGGTCCCTGGCTCAGCAGGTGAATTCGCTCAGGCTTGAATTGCCCGATAACCCTGTCAAATATATAGGTATTGTGGGACCAGGTATCGCTGTCATCTTCAATGATCACGGGGTTGGCAGCTGGACCAATAAATACATTCTTCTGCAATTCCTTGTCAAATAGTGAAGTGATGCACCCGCTGGAAGGATCAATTTCCAGGTAAAAGTGGTCATTTTCAAGAGCAGTCTCATACGCCGTCACGGATGGTGATCGCTGTACGGTGTCTGCCGATTTCTTCATCCAGCGGTAGGTGCGATACCCCAGTGCGGGCAGGTAAGCCGCAAAATTGAGACGGAAGCGGCCGTTGCAGGCTGTTTCTGACTGTAGGATCTGGAAATCCACTATCTGACCATCTTCATCCAGCAGCAGGCTGGTTTCATTGGGCGTCCCTGCCATTTCGAGTTCGACATTGAGAACCGAACTCCAGGCATGCGGATTGAAGACCACGAGGGGTTGAACGGTCTCTTCAAGGGGGATATTGATCTTCCACGCCAGCGCCTGCAGAGCAAGATTCTGGTTGTCGGCTGCAATTGAACGCGCCTCACCCATTTGAATTTCGACATCCTTATAGGCGGAAGGCAGGCTGGTTCCTGAGAGAATATCGTGAAATTGATTGAAGAGGACCTTTTTCCAGGCGTACTCAAAATTGCCGGGATAGGGTTGGTTTACCCATAGAGACGCGACTGTACTGAGCTTTTCAGCAGCGATCAGAGAATGTTCCGCCTTACGATTCCACTGCTTGATTCCAGAATGGGCAGCGTAACATCCGCTGGAGTGGTGCTGCAGGTCATCATGCACAGTGGAAAGAGAGAGATGCTGATCGCGCAGAGTATCAAAGAATCTTGCAGCAGTGCTGAAGATCAACTCAGGATATTCATCATCTTTCTGCAATGCATGGATGGTACGGATGTTTTCAATCGTGGGTCCGCCGCCGTGATTGCCGACGCCGTAGAAAAACATCAATTCATTGAGTGGTTCCTTGAACTCTGCGGCAGTCATTTGCAGGGTCTCGGGAAGATCTTTCCCGCTCCAGTTGTACCCGAAAAGGATGCGGAATGTGAGCAACCGTGTGCCGTCAGGTCCTTCCCAGTAAAAGGCATGATTGGGCAGACTTTTTTCGTGTGGATGGGGGCGCATGAAAACGTAATAATCGATTCCACTTTTGCTAAACAACTGCGGAAGGTTGCCATTGTGTCCGAAACTATCGATGTTGTAACCCACTCGGGCTTTTCGCCCAAATTTCTGCATGAAGTAGCGTTGACCATACAAGGCTTGACGGGCGAAGGATTCACCGGAGGGAATGTTGCAATCCGGCTCAATCCACCAACCGCCAGCCAGTTCCCAGCGGCCTTCCTTCACCCGCTCCTGGATCCTGGCAAACATGGCAGGGTTGACCTGCTCCACCCATTCGTAGAAGGCAGCTGAACTGGCAGTGAAGATGAAATCGTCAAATTCATCCATCCGTTTGAGCGCTGAGTCAAAGGTGGCCAGCGCCTCTGCAAATCCTTCCTGCCAGTTCCACAACCAGACCGGATCGATGTGTGCGTTGCCAATTAGATAAAGTTTTTTCTTGTTCATCATTTTCTCCATAAGGCAGGCTTAATGTTCGATGATGGGTTCACGGATGATGCGCGGATCACTGAATATGTCGGAGGCATCATCGTTGTGGGTGGAAAACTCAGAAACCACGGCGCCATTCGGACCTCCCTGGAACCAATGGGTTGTATCCGGTAGAAGGGTGTATTGCTCACCGGGGCGCAGGATGATCTCATGCCAGTAGTTAACGTGCTTTACAAACTCATCTGGAAGATACGCTTTTGGTTCAGCCGCAGGCTCGCCGGGCACGTACAAATATACTTCTCCCCAGCGGCATCGAAATGTCTCTTCCTTACCGGTATGGTCCTGAATGGAAGGATGGCGATGTTCGGGACAGGTTTGACCTGGCAGCAGTACCAGTTCCTTTGCGCATACGCGGTTCGTATTGATGTAAGTGACCAATTCAAGACCGATCACAGTCAGGTCATTCAGTCCAAAGTCGGCGACCTCAATATTCTCTTTTTCTGAAGCGGAAAGCACGATACCTGCTTTTTCCAGCATCTGAAGGCTTCTTTGTTGGAATTCCCTATAAGTGCGTCGGTCGATCATTTCAAATTCCTTTCCGCCTGTTGAGCAGATCATGGTAGTCAGCTGCCCGGTTTTCACTTAGCACAAAATGAACAATCTTGTCTTCTGTGACTGCTTCCACCGCAGCCTGTGCCTTTCGCAGATCTTCTGAGGGGAGCGTTTTCCATTGTGCGTCCAGAATCGATTCCTGCCTTTGCAATGCTTCGAGTGCAGCGAGTTCCAGGTCGGTGGCAATATTGATCTTGCTCACGCCGCCAGCATTTAGTTCAATGGCAGTATGCAACATCGCAGCCGGAACCCCTGATCCACCGTGAAGCACCAGCGGGATGGAGATCATTGAGCGGATGGCTTCAAGACGGGGCAGATCAATTTTGGGCTGCCGGACGGTATAAACTCCGTGGGCGGTGCCCACTGACACCGCCAGGGCATCCACATTCGTTTCTTTGACAAATCGCAGGGCCTCATCAGGACGGGTGAATAATTCTTCGTCAGAATCGGTTTCCACAAGATTCGTGGCTCCAATTCTGCCCAACTCGGCTTCCACAGAAACGCCAAACTGATGGGCGTATTCCACAACTTTTTGGCTGATACGGATATTCTCTTCCAGATTCATCTCAGAGGCATCGATCATCACTGAGGTAAAACCTGCTTCAATGGCGGCTTCGATGATCGCAAGATCCTTTGTGTGATCCAGGTGCAGAACGCAGGGGATTTCGGTGGAAATTTTTTCCAGCTCGGCCAAAAAAGCAGCAATAAAACTTTGCGGAGTCACCTGGAATTTCAGAAGCTCTTTTTGCGATATCTGCACAATCACAGGGGATCTTTTGTTATGCGCCGCATGGAGCACTGGTTGGATCATCACCGTCGAACGGGGAGAGAAGGAGCCCACTGCAAAGCCGCGGCTTTGGGCAACTGGCAGGATTTCTGAGAGGGTGAGCAGATTGTTTTTGATCATGAATTATTCCCGTTTCAGTGTGGTTGCTGGATACTGCTGAATGAGTTGCATGGCAGGCAGGTAGCGCTGCTCGTAATAATCATGGTATTCCGGTGAGGATACCTTGTCCGGTTGAATCATTTCTCCGCCAATTGGAGAGAGGGTTTTCGCTGCGGATTGAAAATCGTCAAAGAGGTTGCAGGCAATTCCAGCTGCCATGGCGGCTCCGATCAGGGCAGCCTCGGATGAAGGGCTGACAGACAGCACACAACCCGTGACGTCCGCTTTGATCTTCAACCAGGAACGGTTGAGCGCACCGCCGCCGGTGACGATGATCCTTTCAGAACTGAGCAGGCCGGAAGTTACAATCGTTCGTCGGACAAATTCCATTTCGCAGACTGCACCTTCCATCACAGCTTTGATCATGTGAGCGCGGGTGTGCTCACTCTTCAATCCAATCCATGCTCCCGCAGCAGAAGGATTGCTATGCGGTGCTCCACTGCCGGAAAGGTAGGGGATGAACACAAGCTCACCTGGTTGCGCAGGCAAGGTCATCACTGCTTTTTCAATTTCATCATACGTCATTTGAGGAGCGAAAATGGCTCTCATCCACTCCAATGCTCCGCCGGATGTGGAAAGTGCTCCCATCCCGTACTTCAACCCCGGCAATACATGAACACCGTAGCTCAGCCCGCTCAAGTACTCCCGTTTGCCGAGCGGTCGATCGGGAAGCGCACCCACGAGGGTCTCAGCAGTGCCCATCGAATCCACCAGCGAATCAGTTGAAAGCGCGCTTAATGCAGCCGCAGCGCAAACGTGATCGTGCCCGGCAATGCTGACCGGGATGCCTGCAGGAAGACCCATCGATTGCAGGCAGGAGGCTTTGGTTACCCCAACGGGTTTACCGGCAGGAATCACTGCAGGAAAAAGGGATTCCTTCATTCCCCAGTTTTGCAGCCAGCTTTGATGCCATCTTTTTTGGTTGATATCGTATGCCAGAGTGCGGGTTGCCAACGAGTAATCGGTTGCGGTTTGACCAGTGAGGGTGAATGCCAGAAAATCGGCAGCCGAGAGCCATATTTTGTTTTCCAGAGAGATGGATTCCTCTTTTTGCAACCAAAGGATCCTGGCCAACGGGCATTTGTACGTGGCACGGATACCTGACCAGGAAAAGACTTCCTCTTCATGAGATTTCTCCCGGATGAGTTTGACCTGGGATTCGTCGCTGCGGTCAAACCAGGGGATCATCCACGTGGTAGGCGTTTGATTCCGCGTGTTAATCAGCAAACCGCTTTCTGCCATGCTGCAAATACCAATACCGCGGACNNCGGGATCCACCCACCTGGTTTCATTCACCATCTGCATGGGTAGTGGACGGGCAGCAATCCTCGATATCTTCCCCTCAACGTCGAACAACCCTGCCTTCAGACGGGTTGATCCAATGTCAAAGGCAAGCATCCAATCGGAATCAGCCATGGAGTTTTTCCATGATCAATGCCGCATTTTGCATTCCCGAACGCGGGCTGGTCAAAATTCGATTCTGCATGTTTGCAGGCAGGTCCGGGATAACCCTGGCCATGGAGGCTTGCGCCAGGAGGATGAGTTGGACCTCTGCGGACAGATTGCCAATGGCTTCAATTAGCAGCCGGTTGTGTATCTCCAGGTGACCTGCCATGAGCTCGGCATAAGCACCTGTCACCAGGAGGGGAGCAATTTCGATCTCTTTGTAGTTTGCAGCTGCGGTGGATTGAAGCAGGCGTGTGGTGGGTCCAAGGGTGGCAGAGACCGTGGCAATCACGCCAATGCGGTCAGCCCGACGAACTGCTTCCTCAGCCATGGGGCGGTCTATCCGCAGCACCGGCACTTTGACCTGTTGACGGATCTCGTCTGCAAGCTCACCCACAGAAGAGCAGGCAGAAAGCACGACTGACGCTCCGCCTTGAATGGCGAACTGAGCATAATGTGTCCATCGGTTCCTCACCAGCGAAAGGTCGCCGTCGGAGGCGATCAGCTCAGGCAAAATCGAATCATCCAGCCAGTTCATGACAAAAACACCAGGAAGCAATTCTGCAGCGAGCTGCCGCAGCGGTTCAATTGTGGCGCTTGAAGTATGGATGATGGCAAGTTTTTTCATCATTTCCGCCTGGGTCTGACCTTAAGGAAGGTCGTGCAATCTTTGTTCATTGCTTACAAAACCGACAAGTCTGGCTGAGAGCAGCCCCGAAAGAATTTGGATTTCCATTCACCATGGTAGCAATATGCAGCTTGAGATCATTGCAGCAATGGGTGCTCCAGGGTGGATTGGAAACCTACTGCACAAGGGGTGGGTACTTTTTCCGAAAATTGAGTTCATCATTTGACTGGCAATCAACGATCGTAACTTTGGCTGAGAAAGACCAAATTCACAAAATACTT
>DNOU01000076.1 GCA_003501835.1 Anaerolineaceae bacterium
TACAATCCGCCATCTGGGTGGGCATAGAGGGCTCAGCCGTGGGCAAGGGTGTGGCTGTATCGCTGCGGACGGGTGGTACATATACCGGCTCCTGGGTGTTCTGTGACACCGGGCGGCTGGGGCGCAGAGCGGTGCAGGCTGCTGCCAGGCTGGTGGCAACCACGAGAATCAGGATCAGAAAAACACGGTTATAACCGATCGTTAACTTCATGAAAAGAGATTTTAGCCCTCGCCCCTGCCAGCTTCGTCTTCTTCCTCACCCAGGGTGATGGGCAGTTCCCCGCCCATCGCACGCTGACGCACTGCGGTTTCAATCTCCCTGCACAGGGCAGGATTCTGCCGGAGGAAATCCTTGGCGTTCTCGCGTCCCTGACCCAGGCGCACATCACCGTACGAGAAAAACGCGCCGCGCTTGGTGATGATCTCCAGGGCGGTGGCGAGATCCACAATATCGCCTTCCTTGGAAATGCCCTCGTTGTACATGATGTCGAACTCAGCCGTGCGGAAGGGCGGAGCGACCTTGTTCTTGACCACGCGCACGCGGGTGCGGTTGCCGACGATCTCGGGTCCAACCTTGATGGATTGGATGCGGCGTGTGTCCAGCCTGACGGAGGCGTAGAACTTAAGTGCCAGACCGCCGGGAGTGGTCTCGGGGTTGCCAAACATCACGCCGATTTTTTGACGCAGCTGGTTGGTGAAGATGACCGCAGTTTTGGTCTGGTTGATGGCGCCCGAGAGTTTGCGCAGCGCCTGCGACATCAAACGCGCCTGCATGCCCATGCTGGCATCGCCCATGTCGCCTTCGATCTCCGCCCGTGGAACCAGGGCTGCCACCGAGTCGATGATCACCACGTCGACCGCACCGGAGCGTACCAGCGTTTCCGCGATCTCCAGCGCCTGCTCACCGGTATCGGGCTGCGAAACGAGCAGGTTTTCAATGTTCACGCCCAGTTTGGCTGCATAAGCAGGATCCAGGGCGTGTTCCATGTCGATAAATGCCACGGTGCCGCCCAATTTTTGAGCTTCGGCCGCCATGTGCAGGCACAGGGTGGTCTTGCCGGAAGATTCCGGACCGAAGATCTCGGTGATGCGTCCTCGGGGAATGCCGCCGATGCCCAGGGCAATGTCGAGAGAGAGGGAGCCAGTGGGAATGGCTTCCACCTGCAGGGAATGAGTTTCCCCCAGGCGCATGATGGAGCCTTCGCCGTAGCGCTTGACGATATCACCCAGGGCTTTGTCGAGCACAGCTCGCCTGGCTTCATTCATCGGATCAGAACTGTCCAGATTGTCAAATCCGCTTTGGGGTGGGGGGGAAGGCTTTTTTGCCATGAAGATTCTCCTCGAACTATAGGTTGTTAATCATTATATATGAAAATGCAATTGAATCCACTTGATTATATAGTACATTTGTTCAGTTAGTCAAGTGGGTGGGCGGTGGAATGACTGAGATTTGAGAATGGAGAATCGCGAACTATGAATCGCTAAACAGGGGGAGATCAGGAACTGCATGCAGGCATTTTATTCCTGATTAAAAACAACAAAAAGCAAGGGCTCATTGTGCTGAGCCCCTGCGGAAACTTCTGAAGGCTTTGTCCAATCTATACCTGCTCTGAAAGCACCCTGAAGTGATAGCCGTAGATCGCCAGCGTGATGGCCTGGGGGAACACTCTCGGCTTGCGGAAAAGTGCCCACAGGAAGAGCTTCCAATACTCCGCGCGTTCCACGCCCCGGATTCCCAGAGTACGGATTGAGCGGAACATGGCGCGTACATAGGTCCAATCCAGATGGATCTGTACTTTGGGCGGCTGCACTTTTTCAAGGAAAATCCGTGCGCGTTGGTAGTACGCCTTTGGAGTGTACAGGTACCTCACCAACGAGCGGTAACCATCCTGCAGGATCTTGATATCCAGCTTGGGGACAATGTTGGTGGAACCATCACCATTGTCGCCGGTCATTTCATTCAACAATCGTCCTTCCTGCTTCATGCGATCATAGAGCCGGGTGCCTGGAGGAGCCTGCAGCAGCCCCACCATGGCAGTGGTGATGCCCGCTTCCATGATGAACTCAGCCTGCCGCTTGAAGATGGTCTCATTGTCCGAATCGAATCCCACAATGAACCCTCCCTGCACCTCCATGCCGGCACGCTGGATGCGGTGGACACTCTCAATGAGATTGCGGTTGCGATTTTGGTTTTTTTTGCATTCAGCCAGGCTTTCCTCGTTGGGGGTTTCGATGCCCACGAAAACCTCATTGAACCCGGCTTCCACCATCATACGCATCAACTCGGGATCATCTGAAAGGTTGATCGAGACCTCTGTATTGAACGGTAGCCCGGTTTTTCCTTTTCGCCATTCGATCAATGCCGGGAGAACTTCTTCCTTAAGCACCTTTTTATTGCCGATGAAATTATCATCCACAATGAAGACTGGGTCCCGCCAACCCAGTGCGTAAAGGTTGTCGAGCTCGGTGATGAGCTGCCGGGCAGTTTTGGTACGCGGACGGTGACCCAGCATGGCGGTGATATTGCAAAAATCGCAATTGAACGGACATCCGCGTGAAAACTGGATGCTGACCGTGGCATATTGCTTCAGGTTCACCAGTTCCCATAACGGCGGGGGTGTCTGTTGTATATCGGGATATTCATCGGTCGTGTAGATTCGCCTGGCTTCCCCCCGTGAGGCATCCATCAAGAATTGGGGGAGGGTAACCTCGCCTTCGTTCAGCACGAAGTGATCCACCTCCGGGAAGTCTTCGTGCTCGCTGAGGAAAAGCGGCCCGCCGGCAATCAGTGTCTTGCCAGCCTGTTTTACCCGTTTGACCAATTGGTGGGTGGAATCGCGCTGCACGATCATCGCCGATATCATTACCCAATCCGCCCAGGCTAGATCGTCATCCGTCAGCGGCTGAATGTTGACATCCACAAGGCGTTTTTCCCAGCCATGGGGCAGCATGGAAGCGATCGTCAGTAACCCCAGGGGTGGAGCGCCGGCTTTCTTGTCGATAAACTTGAGTGCATGCTTGAAGCTCCAGAAGGTATCGGGAAATTCAGGGTAAAGAAGCAGAACCTTCATTTTCATCTCCAATGTTGAGTGTCGTAAAACTCCTGGATTTTATTTTATGATGCACGATCGGAGGCAGCATGGGACTAAAGGTTGATTTCAGGTATATCTTCTGGAAAATCGGCATATGAAGAAAGATACCGGTCATCATTTGTGCAGTATTAAGGATCCTGGTTGACAAATTAGCCTATTGACAGGCTGGGATTTCGTTTGTATTATCTAGTTTATGTTTAACAATTGAATACATGGAATGAGCGGCTGAGTCTCTTGACGAGATGACGAGGTGGAGGTTCTCC
>DNOU01000147.1:0-6042 GCA_003501835.1 Anaerolineaceae bacterium
ACTGCGCTGAACCTCGGCGGTGAAGTCGATGTGTCCGGGGGTATCAATCACATTGATTTGATATCCCTTCCATTCAGCGGTGACAGCCGCCGAGACGATGGTAATTCCGCGTTCGCGTTCTTGAGCCATCCAGTCGGTGACTGTTGTGCCTTCATCCACCGAGCCTAAGCGATAGGTTCGGCCGGAATAATACAGGATCCGCTCTGTGGTTGTAGTCTTGCCGGCATCAATATGAGCAATGATCCCGATATTGCGGCACTTTTCTAAAGGAAAGGAACGAGTCATTTCAAGCTCAAATCATTCACATTTTACATGCGGTAATGTGAGAAGGCGCGGTTTGCTTCAGCCATCTTGTGGGTTTCTTCACGTTTGCGAACGGAAGCACCTGTATTGTTTGAGGCATCCAAAATTTCGCCGGAAAGTTTTTCGGCGTATGAATTGCCGGTGCGTCCGGTGGCGGAATCGATGATCCAGCGCATGGCAAGGGTCATTCGGCGGCCGGCGGGAACTTCCATGGGCACCTGGTAGGTGGCACCACCCACACGGCGTGGTCGAACTTCCATCACAGGGCCAACATTGCGCAGCGCCTGATCCAGAACTTCGATGGGGCTCTTACCAGATTTTTCCTGGACGATATCCAACGCCTCGTACATGATGCGGGTGGCAACGCTTTTCTTCCCGCGTTTCATAATGCGGTGAATGAAAAAGCTCACCGACATACTGTTGTAGCGAACGTCTGCAGTCACTTCACGTGGTTCGGGTTTTGTTCTTCGCATTCAAATATCTCCGTCCAAAATACCTGATTAAGCCTTGGGTTTCTTCGAGCCGTACTTGGAACGACCCTGGGCACGTTTGGCAACACCGGTGGTATCCAGAGTTCCACGAACAATATGGTAGCGAACACCGGGCAGGTCTTTGACACGTCCACCGCGTACGAGCACCACACTGTGCTCCTGCAGCTGATGACCTTCGCCAGGAATGTAAGCAGTCACTTCAAGTCCATTGGACAGGCGAACACGAGCAATCTTGCGCAACGCCGAATTCGGTTTCTTGGGGGTCATGGTACGCACCACAGTGCACACACCACGCTTCTGCGGAGCGCCCTTATCCTGGTGGGCACGGCGCTGCTTCATTGAATTCAATGTGTACTGTAAAGCGGGTGCTTTACTCTTGACCTTCTTGGTCTCGCGTCCTTTGCGGATCAGTTGATTGATTGTTGGCACGTCTCTTCGCCTCCGAAAAATATTGCCTTCTGGTACATAATAAGTTTTCTAATAGGATGAGGCCATCGACTGCAATGACGGCCTCACCAGATTAAATCCACGGCAGAGGAACCTGCTCACCACAACACGAGGGCAACGGGGAGTGATTATAACATGGGGGTATAGGGGAGTCAAGGAGAAACATCCCCACCGTTGTCCTTATTCAATTTTCGAACGCTGCCCGCTAGAGCAGCCCTTCAAACCCTTCACCAAGACCCAGCAGACCGGTCTCCATCCTTGGTGGTTTCACCCGCTCCTCATCCTTACCGAAGCGGATCACTTCTTTGCTGTCCATCACGGCTTCCACTGCCAGACCCAGGCTCTGCAATTCTTTTACCAGTACGCGGAAAGCTGCCGGCAGGCTGGGATCTTCAATGGGAACGCCTTTGACGATGGCTTCATAAGTGCTCACCCGGCCTTGTACGTCATCAGATTTGACCGTGAGCATTTCCTGCAGGGTGTAGGCTGCACCGTACGCTTCGAGCGCCCAAACTTCCATTTCTCCAAAGCGCTGACCGCCGAATTGCGCCTTGCCGCCCAGAGGCTGCTGCGTCACAAGGCTGTATGGACCTGTGGAACGCGCGTGAACCTTATCTTCCACCAGGTGGTGCAGCTTGAGCATTGTCATCACGCCAACTGTCACGGGTTGGTCATAGGGTTCACCGGTGGTGCCGTCACGCAGGATTTGCTTGCCCAACGTCGGGATGGGTATGCCTGTTTCAACCATATGCTTGTTGGCTTCAACGCGTAATTCCTCATCGGGAATTGTCGAAGAATCCACACCCAGGTTTTCCAGCCAGATGCGCAGGCAGGAATTGATCGCCTTGATATCACGGTCTTGCAGGAGTGGTGCTCCGCGGGAGATATCCTCAAAGCTCAAAATCTCTGCGGGGTTAATTCCGCGATCTTCCAGCCAGGATTCGAGATTGGCACGACGGGCAAAATTCAGATCCGTCGCCATTCTTGACACGTCATACCGATCACCCAGTTTTTGTTCAAGGTAGAGCAGGCGGACCTCGTCATCATCCTTGATGGATTCAGGGTCATATTCCTGCGATTTGATCCATTCCCAGGATTTCTCCCCGGCTTCTTTCCATGCCAGGTCGATCAACCAGGCACGCGCCAGTTCTGCTTCGATCTCAAATTCGCTGGCACCATCAAATACTGGCGTCACGGCTTCGAAACCAAGTTCCTTGGCAGCCCAACCGAGGTGTGTTTCCAGGACCTGACCGATGTTCATACGGGCGGGAACACCCAGAGGATTGAGGATGATGTCAATCGGTGTGCCGTCTTCCAGGAAGGGCATGTTCTCCACAGAAACCACGCGGGAAACCACACCCTTGTTTCCATGGCGCCCTGCCATCTTGTCACCAGAAGTGATCTTGCGGCGCTGCGCCACGGAAACGCGCACCATCTTGTCGACACCTGCGGAAAGATCCACATTGTCTTCGCGGGTGAAGACTTTGACCTCAACCACTTTACCGCGCTCACCGTGAGGCATGCGCAGCGAAGTGTCCTTCACATCGCGCGATTTCTCGCCAAAGATCGCCCTCAGTAAACGCTCTTCCGGGGTCAATTCCTTTTCACCCTTGGGTGTGATCTTGCCTACCAGGATGTCATTGGGGCCAACCTCGGCGCCNNTTGGGAATATCGCGGGTGATCTCCTCCGGTCCAAGGCGGGTATCGCGGGCTTCCACTTCGTACTTTTCAATATGCACCGAGGTGAATTTGTCGTCCTGCACCAGGCGTTCTGAAATGAGGATGGCATCCTCAAAGTTGCCGCCTTCCCAGGAGACAAATGCAATGACCACATTTTGACCCAATGCCAGGTTTCCCCTCACAGTTGAGGAGGAATCCGCCAGGATGTCACCCTTGTGAATTCTCTGCCCCTTGATCACTGCCGGGCGCTGATCAATACAGGTGCTCTGATTGGAACGCTGGTACTTGCGCAGGGCGTAGTCGCGAATACGACCTTCTGCATTGCGCACCACAATTTGCTGCCCGGTGACCGAGATCACCTCTGCATCTTCGTCAGCCACCACCACCTGACCGGAGTCAATGGCTGCATATGTTTCCATGCCGGTGGAGATCAAAGGAACATCCGGCGCCACCAGGGGCACAGCCTGTGCCTGCATGTTGGAGCCCATCAATGCGCGGTTGGCATCATCATGTTCGAGGAACGGGATCAACGCTGCACTGATGCCCACGACCTGGTTTGGCGCCACATCCATGTAATTCACGCCGTCAATGCCGCTCGTGATGAAATCACCGTGAAAACGGCAGGAAACCATCTGCTCCACAAACTCATCGTGCAGGTTGAGTTCTGAGTTTGCCTGGGCAATGACAAACTTGTCTTCCGCATCGGCAGAAAGATATTCCACCTCGTCGGTGACAAAGGGTGCGATGAAAATAGAGGTGCGATTCAACGCACGGATGGCCGGCAGTGTCTTTTCGGTGATCCGTTCGCCTTCTTTGGCAATGATCTCGCCCGTGTTCTCATCCTTCAAGGTTTCACGGAGCGTGCGGCCAAGCAAACGGGAATCATCTGAGCGCAGTGCTTTGACAACGCGCCGGTAGGGTGTTTCGATGAACCCGTACTCGTTGACCCGCGCATAGCTTGCCAGACGACCGATCAAACCAATGTTTGGACCTTCAGGGGTCTCAATGGGGCAAATGCGTCCGTAGTGCGAGTTGTGCACATCACGAACATCAAAACCGGCACGCTCGCGGCGCAGTCCGCCCGGACCCAGCGCTGAAAGAGTACGCTTATGCCGCAGCTCTGCCAGGGGGTTGGTTTGATCCATGAACTGTGAGAGCTGTGAGGAACCAAAGAATTCACGCAGAGCAGCCACGACCGGGCGGATATTGATGAGGCTCACCGGCGAAACCTGTTCCTGGTCGCGAATGGACATTCTTTCCTTGATCACGCGTTCCATGCGGCGCAAACCGATGCGCAGCTTGTTCTGGATGAGTTCGCCAACCGTCTTGACGCGGCGGTTACCCAGGTGATCAATGTCATCCTTATCCTCCACCTCGTTATTGATCAGGATCATGCGGCGAACGAGATAGACAATATCCCACTTGGTCACACTGCGGTGGGAAACCGGAATTCGGTCCGTCAGATCCAGTTTTTGATTGAGCTTGTAGCGGCCAACGCGTTCCAGATCGTAGTGACGATTATCGAAAATCTGCTCTTCGAGGAATTGACGGGCGTTTTCGAGGTTCGCCGGGTCGCCCGGGCGCATCTTCTTGAAAAAGTCGATCAGAGCAGCCTCGGCGATGGTCATGCCGCCAGTCAGGTCCCAAACAGGTTCCTGGCGGATGCTTGAAGCAATGAACTGGCGGTCCGGGTTGGTATCAATATCCTGGAAGAGGGCAAAGATTTCTTCATCGGTACCGTACTTCAAGGGAGTATCCCCGGGCAGCAGGTCATCCACGGCAGCCAACGCCCGCAGGAAAATGGTGATGGGAACAGTACGCTTACGGTTGAACTTGAGAATGAGATAATCGTTCTTGCGGGTCTCAAATTCCATCCATGCGCCGCGGTCAGGGATCAACTTAGCCATGGCTAAGCGGTGGCCCGTGGTGCGGTCAACCGGAGCTTCAAAGTAAACACCGGGTGAGCGGATAAGCTGTGAAACCACAACACGTTCCGACCCATTGATGATGAAGGTGCCCTTTTCGGTCATTTCCGGGAAATCACCCAGGAAGATGTCCGATTTTTGCGGCTGGGCAATATCCGGGCCGGCAAGGAGCACAGACACATACAACGGGCTGGAATAAGTGAGATCGCGCTCGACACATTCTTCCATCGAGTGCTTGGGAGTCTCAAACCAGTACTTCAATCCCCATTGCTGCGCCTCGGGACTGCGTCCTGGAAAGTAAAGCTTCATTCCTTTGTTATAAGATTCGATTGGGGAAATTTCGTGAAAAAGATCACCAAGACCTTCAGATTTGAGCCGGCGAAATGAATCGAGCTGAACCTCGATGAGGTTTGGCATATTGAAGACCGTGGGAATTCGTGAGTATTTCTTGATGGGTAACTCAGTTGCCATGGATTACTCCTGGAATCATGAACTGGTATTTAAAATAGAAATTCTCCTGGCCGAGTATGAGGCCGGGAAAAGCGAGTTTGAAATATATCACTCAATCGAGTGCAAGTCAAGGATTTTGGAGAAATTCACCCAAACAGGTACTTATTTCTTCCGGGTTTGCACAGGACGCCACTTTCGCCTGATCAACCGGTAACCTTCCAGGGGAACAAGCTGACTTTTGATCTCTCCGTCTTGATGGATCTCAATCAATCCAAATGAACATGTCCGGTCCCAGAGATCACCAATGGCGGCTGAACCAGGATTAAAGAAGAGCCTGCCGTCTACCCACAAATTCTCAGCCCGGTGAGAGTGTCCAAAGATGATCACTTTTGCTTTTGGATAGGCATCTGCAAGGCGATGGATGAACCGGCTGCGGTCGTACCCGCGAAACAAGTATTGAAATTTATCCCACGCGTAGGTGAGAAAATTCAGGTGCCCGTGGGTGAGCACCAAACTTACACCGTTGACTTCCATCTCGATTGCGATTGGCAAACGCCCGGGAAAGAAAAGGTCACGGTTGCCCCGGACTGCTTGCACCGGTGCGATCTCCGACAGCCTATCCACGATCGCCGGTACAGAGATATCGCCGGCATGCAGGATCAGATCAACCTGACGGTTCTCCAGTTCCCCGATGAGCGCAGGATGCAGCTCTGCAGCCCGATCCGGGATGTGGGTATCTGAAATGA
>DNOU01000147.1:6069-10085 GCA_003501835.1 Anaerolineaceae bacterium
TAATTCAATTTTCCCTTCTGTGCGACCCAAAAAGAGCCAGGTTAACCCGGCTGCAACAAGATATGGCTTTTTGCCCGCCGATGCAACCGGAAAGCATGCCCGTTGGAAGTCTGAGCAACATGGTGACAATGGAAGGCATGGCGTTTGCCAACCCCTTGAATTACCGGTCAAATCCCGCGAAAGGATGTAGAACGCTAAGTACAGCAATCAGGTGCTACTGATGATCCCATCGATCACTGCTGCCATCAGGAACAGGTGCGCATATCGACTGGGCTCTCCAAGTAAAAATTGTATTTACGGGTTTGATTTGTTTGACAGATGAATCTAATGAATCAGCTCTGTTAATTCCCGGATCACCTGGTCGCGCCCTGTGAAGTGTATGGTGTGCATGCCCAGCTCGCTGGCAGCAATGACATTGAGTCGAAAGTCGTCCACAAAGACCGAATTCTCGGCTGCCACATTCAGCCGTGAAAGAAGGTGGGCATAGATACGGGCATCCGGTTTTGCCAGCCCGACTTCGTATGAGAAGACAGCCACATCAAACGCGTCCAGGCAATGGTAGCGGTCGCGCAATAATTCGCGTGTGCCCATCCAGGCATTGCTGAGCAGCCCGGTCTTGAACCGGGGTCGCAGTGACCGGATGTACTCCACCAGGTCCTGATCACATTGGTCTCCCGCCCAAAAAGCTTCTTCAAGCGCAGAAACTTCGTCTATACGCAGTCCGAAGTGCTGGGCAGTGTTGCGCCAGTGGTCCAACTGGGTAATGCGGCCCATCGTCGCCAGGTCCGCGGAAGGTGAGTTGAACACCTGTTGCTCAAGTTCTTCCTCTGAGATGTGGAAGCGTGCTGCCAGCTCTTCACGATGCTCATAATGCTCCGACCGCAGGATAACGCCCCCCATATCCCAGATGATCGCTTTGATGTTGTTGTCTTCTCCCATGGACTGCCTCCAAATGAAGATGGTTCAAGTATAGCAGGGTGCGGCATACACTGGTAGAAACTGGATGGAGCCGTTTTCACGACGACTCCATCTTTATTCAGGCAGAGACCCGGCTTTCGCTTTTCATCTCAACAAAGTGTTCTTCCTGGAGGAGCTCCCAATCGGATTTAAGGATGCCCATGTTGAGAATGTCCCAACGTTGGTCTTCCTTAAAAATACGCTCCCGTTCGGTTCCTTCGTACTTGAAGCCTGCCTTTTCATAGCTTCTGATGGCGCGCCGGTTGAACTCAAATACGTCCAGATCGATACGGTGCAGGTTCAGTTCTGTGAAAGCATAATAGAGCAGCACCTTCATTGCATCTGTGCCGTATCCCTTTCCGCGGTAGCCTGGATCTCCGATTCCGATTCCCACCCAACCTGTTCCGGCGGCCCAGTTGATGCCACCCAGGTTAATAAAGCCAATCATCCGATCGTCTTCCAGCGTTTGGATCATGAAGACATGCTCATGCTGCTCCCCTTTTTCATACCAGTTTTGAACCAGTTTGGGATTGTACATTACCGCAGGAGAAATATCGAGCAGCCGGGAATAATCGCTGTCCTTGCTCCAGGTGGAAATGTTCCTGGAATCCCGCTCAGGTTCGATCGGTACCAGTCGCACCAGTTGTCCTTCAAATAGTGTGTTTTTCATCATGACCTCCTGCTTTGTCTTTCCTTCCATTCTGGTTTCAACAATGCATACACGTACTCATCCAAGTAATGTCCTTCAGTAAAAATGTTCTCGCGCCTGAGTACCTCGCGCAGAAAACCATTCTCCTCAATCAAGGCAATCCATTCAGGCTCGTCCGCTCCCAGTGTCACCGCCAGGCGGTGCAGGCTGAGCTCCATGAACGCATAATAAGTCGCCAGATCGAGCGCCTCCTGCCCCAAAGAAGCCAGATCTTCCCGCTCCCCAAATGACAGATACATGCTGGAAGTCTGATGCTGGGCATCCACCCAGGGAAACCAAAGCATCCCGATCAATTCTGGTGAATTGATTTTGCGTATGGCAAAATAGATCGCCTGGCGATTTTCATCCGCTTCCTTCAACATTTCCTGCAGTTTCTTCTTCACTTCACTCATCGGACGTGGTTTGAATGTCGAATTAAAGAACTTCCTGTTGAAAGCAGGCTGTTTCGTCCAGATTGAAATCGCCTGCGCATCTTTTTCAGGGTCCAGTTCCGTCAACTCAACCTGGCGGCCAGTAAATAATGATTTGCCGATCATCGTATTTTCCATGGTGTTCCTCTTTCCTGGCTTACTCAAAACACTTCACACAACCCATTAACCTGGTATCGCTGGCAGACGGTTGGCGATCTTCATTGAAACCGGGTAACCGCTTTCGTAGTTGATCAGCTCAAAGCCGCCTGCGCTCCAATAGAGATCGACCAGATCTGCATCCGCCTGGGGATCTCCAAGCAATGCCCGCGGTTCAATCACCAGGACTCTGCGGAACAAACTATCCAGCAGGTCTTGCTTCAACCGCTGATATGCAGGCCGCGCCACATTTTCCAGGGTGCTGACATCGATGTAGATTCCGACCAATTTGTGAAACCCAATGCCCGCCGCGATGATCGCCAGACCTTCGTAAAGCTGATGCTTTGCCAGACGGCTGTATGGCAGTTCATTGGGTGCATCCGCCCGGATGTACAATGCGGCTGCGTCGCTCAGGCTCCGGGCTTCGCTTTCAAAATAGTCAATTCGATATCCGCCGTTCTTCATCAATACATCCAACATTTCTTCCTCCATACACCCCCCTCCATTCCTTTATATCCGAGCCAGTCACTTTATCCATCCTTCATCCATGTTCTGTTTTTTATGCCCCACTTTTGCATGGCTCCCTCCTTAAGAGAAAGAGGCCGCGGTTTGCGCCGTGACCTCTTTTGAAAAAAAAGACCACGGGGCTTGCCTGCACCCGCGGCCGTGAGTTGAAATCGAAACCTTCTACCGGGAAACAGGTGCAATACGACAAGGCACAACACTACCGCTGGCTTCGCAGACGATGTGAAGCATTGTCCAGGTGAAAACGAACTTTGCTTTGTCCATGCACCTTCTCCTTTCGCAGATTAGTACAGCTTAATCATTTTACGGAATGAATTCAATCAAGTCAACACCCAATCGTGCATTTTGGGAAAATTTAAGATTTCTACACGCATGACCAATCAGTGGAGTCGCTTAAGAACATCACCTGCAGGAACGACCAACCGGTCTAAAGTATAATGATCTACATGGAGAAGATGATTGCCGAGGTTCAACAGCTCACCGGGTTAAGGCTCACCCCCCGCCAGGTCTCTGCTTTTGAGATTTTTGAACATGAACTCCTGGAATGGAACGAAATGTTCAACCTGACAGCCATTCGGGATGTCGAAGGTGTACGCACCAAGCACTTCCTCGATTCACTGACCTGCCTGATCGAAATGCGCGAACATCCTCCGCTCCGCCTGATCGACATCGGTACAGGCGCAGGCTTCCCGGGTATACCCTTGAAAATTGTCATGCCCAACCTTCACCTAACGCTGGTGGAATCCGTGAGCAAAAAAGCCAACTTCTGCAGTCATATGGTGGAGTTGCTAAATCTGGAAAATGTACAGGTGGTCACCAAACGGGCAGAAGAAATCGGGCAGGACCCCAGACACCGCGAAGCGTACGACTGGGCGGTTGCCCGTGCGGTGGCCGTCCTTCCCATCCTGGCGGAATATCTGCTGCCGCTCGTCAGGGTTGGAGGGTATTCCATGGCGCAAAAAGGCGAAAGTGGTCCGCAGGAGACCCATGCCGCTGAAAGAGCCTTTCAGCTATTGGGTGGCAGATTAAAAAAGATCACCCCCGTGAATCTTCCCGGAGTGGCAGAACAGCGTTTTTTGGTGGTCATTCAGAAAGTGGCAGCCACCCCGCTCAAATATCCGCGCCGCGTAGGAATTCCCTCCAAATCCCCGCTCTAACTCCTCAATCCGCGCTGAACTTTTCAACCATACCCTGCGAGACCTGCCATTTTTCGCAGCTTTTGGCAAAATTTTCCGGGAAAAGATTGAAATCGGTGGTGG
>DNOU01000044.1 GCA_003501835.1 Anaerolineaceae bacterium
CAGCATTTTTATACTGGTCGTAGTAATCCTTGAATCTTGCAAATGCCCTATCTTCCTGCCCTTCGCGTGGTCGGTGTTTCCATGTATCGCCCCAGCGTTCTTGGTCACCCTGCAATTGCATTTTCATCTTGTCAACTGTTTCATCAAAATAATCAACTAATGTCTTTTCCATTTGTCACCTCATCTTGAACGGGATTATCCCGCTGTACCAGTGGATATACTTCCGCCTGAACGGCGCAGACTCAACAGGGATAAACGAGTCTTTGGCATAGTCCATGTCAATCGCCCTGCCTTCGCACCCGTAGTACCTGCCGTCTCCCTGGTCTGTGTACTGCCAGATAATCCAATCTGTCCACGGGTAAGGCACGTTAGGCGGTGCCTGCATCCAGGTGTATTGCGCCAGCCATAAAGGATATTTCGCCAGCCAACCTACCTTTGACCTGTCAAACTTGTTCATGAACCAGTTGGCAGTGTAGACGATAGGCACTTGCCCGGTTGCTTTCTCAACCAGGTCCAGCCACACTTGCGCCCGCCATAAGTAATCGGTTGGTGTCGAGAAATTCGCATCCTCGAAGTCCAAACAAGGAGGCAAGTTCATTTTGTACTTGAACCAGTTGTCCAGATACCAGCGCGCCTGAACGGTAGGGTCAACGCCTGGTTGAAGCCAGTGCCAACCGCCGATCTTGATGCCGTGTTCCCTATGTCCCTGGTAAGTATTGTCAAACTGCGAGTCCACGAACCCTTTTTTTGTCGCTGAACCGAAGTCGGTCAACTTCGCCAGGTTGAACTTTATCCCCCGTGAAGCCATGACCTGACTATCAACCGCACCTTCCCAATGGTTTGTGTCAACGCCTGGTATCATGCTACCGCCCTCGTAATGTCTCCCTCAACCGTGAATTTGCCGGTTGTCATGGTCGTGACGCCGGATGAGGTCAATAGCTGAACATCATAGTAGTACACGCCAGGGTCAAGATCAGCGGTTGCCGCTGCTTTGATCATAATGGTCACATCCCCGGTTGCTTCATCGTTTACTGTCAGGTTACCGTCTGATGTTGTTGTCGCTGTTGCGCCGTTCAGATACAATAGTCCGCCGGTCTTTTCTATCTGGATAATGCTCTCGGTGTCAGAATGGTTCTTCCGGCTTTTCACCGTGAACCAAATCTTGCTGTACCCTGTCAATGCACCAACGTCTGTGAGTGCGATGGTCGCGGTATCTCCCCGCTGGATGGTAATGTCTGAACCCGCCAGGACTGCGGCAACAGCAGCCGCCGATTGAGTAAGGGTTCTGGCTGCGTATGCCCAAACTGCTGCTGCTACGCCAGATTTGTCCAGGGCATCAAGTGCAGCCTTGATAGCAACCAGAGTTTCATCGCTCCACCCTGCACCTTTTATAGCAGTCAAAGTTGCTTCAAGTGCAAGTCCAGATTGTATTTCTGTTACAGCATCATCCGCAAGGGTGACAAGTTTATCAATTTCGAACCATCTGGTAGTCCAATCCGGTGTCGTTGTGTCGCCTGCCAACCCGTCAACGTAGCAGGTCAGAACATCGCCACTCTTTACTGAGATTATCCCAGACTGTCCCGCGATTGCGGTTTCGCCTGTCGCTGCGGTCATGGTTGTCTTGGGCAGGATTTTATAAGCACTCCCTGAACCATTGATTTGTTTGGTCACGTACATCACATAATCGCCTGCGCCAGCAACGGCATCAATCATCACGTCAACGATTACCAGCCTGTCAGCGTCAGCCGTGTATGCTCCAACGGCGGTTGCGGATGAAATATTTACATTCGTCCCAGTATCGGTTTCAATATGTCTCACTTCAGCACCTCCTTGATAATCGGAGTATCAATTATTTCTTCGATAGGCTCAATTACCGGCGGTCTCACTTTGATAGGCAGTAATTCCACGCTGTACTTGTCGGCGGTGATAACGTCAGGTTTTGCAAGCACAATCGCCTCGTTTATCAGGTCAGCAAATGCTTGTGCTTCCAACCGTGCCTTCTCTTTCGCTACCCGCTTTTCATCCAGCAGTTTCAGGTTGTCGAGGTTCATTTCCTTGTCCTGCTGGGCAAACTTCTCAACAAGTGCCAGCAGGCTTGCGGTTGCATCTTTCAGGTCAATGGACGGCTTTAGAATATCCAGCGGAATGACAATCATGCGGGTCATAAGCAAAACCCCATCATCCGAATAGGCAGAGGTGTCTATCCCTATTTTTGGAATTGGACTGTCTGAGTAGGGTTCGAGTGAATTGATTATGTATTTCATAATGCCTCCTAAGCGGTTATCGTAACCGTTGTCCATTTTTTAGTTGGGTTGATGTTTTGGCTGTCGTTTTTGAGTTCATAAGCATACTCTTTACCAGTAGTAGGTGGGTTAGCAGCTTGCAGCGTGCCAGATGGAGCAGCATTATTTCCGCCTACGTTCAGTGTTCCGCCTGTAACCGTTCTGGTCGCAAATGCAGACCAGAAATCTGCTAAAATCTGGTCAACTTGTGCTTGTGTAAGAGCATTATTATTTAATTGGAAATTCGATGGTGTATTCCACGAGGCAAACCCATTAGCAGTTGTTATGATTTCGAATGTAGCAGGCATTGAGTACAGGTAAAAGGTTGTCGGTCTCCATGCACTTACGTCTGCACTGTCAAATGTTCCGGCATAACCGGTAGGCATTGAGTACAGGTAAAAGGTTGTCGGTCTCCATGCACTTACGTCTGCACTGTCAAAAGTACCGGCATAACCGGTAGGCATTGAGTACAGGTAAAAGTATGACGGTCTCCATGCACTTACGTCTGCACTGTCAAATGTTCCGGCATAACCGGTAGGCATTGAGTACAGGTAGAAAGGTTGTCGGTCTCCATGCACTTACGTCTGCACTGTCAAATGTTCCGGCTTTCAATAGATAAAATCGTGCCGATGTAATGTTCAGCATCCCCGCAATATCAGCAGAATTTAATGTGACTTTGTTGTCACTTAGTGTTAGAGCGGTTATATTCAGTGGATTAGATATTTTTATGGTAAACGTACCGGCACCAGAGTATATGTGTGTTCGAGTTCCACTTCCGGTGTAGTCATTCGTACTTCCGTCTCCCCAATCCACCGTAACCTGCGCCGACACAGTAAGCGCAGAGATGGTCAATGTTTCCCCCCCAGTTGTGGTGCAGTAGAACTTTGCAACATCCTTGCCACCACTTAACGGCTGGAATGTCGGGCTGAATGGTCGCCCAAATGTCGCTTCGAAGGTCATTGTGACATCCTTTTTAGGTACACGTTATTCAATGCCAGCAGGGTATTTCGCCGTTCAGCCAGCGTATTCGCCTTCTTCAACTCCGCCAACATCTCCTTCCATACCCCCTCTCCTGCCACAGGGGGGAGGGGGGGAGTCTCTCCCTCTCCTTCAGGCTCCGGCAATACCACCACCGGATACGTCCAGTTGCACCACTGCTTCAGCATATCCAGGTTGTAATACTCCCACAGCGGCAGCAGCATCGTCTTCCCGCCCAGCTCAGCTGCAAACTTCTTCCTGGCATAATTCCACCAGCCCACACTCGAAATCCATGGGAGGGGGGCGCTCAAACCAACCGGCTCAGGCAGCACATCCCCAACCTGGATCACCGTACTTCCGCCCCAGGCCTCCGAATAGATCCCGGGCTCCTCCAGTTTGCTCAAAAACGTGGCAGCATGTCCGGCCGGGTCTGGCCAGCGCGCAAAGGAATTTGCCGGGATCTGCACCCATACCGGCAGCCCAGTGTGATGATTCACCACCTTCGTCAGCCAGTTCATCGTCTCCATCAGCCACCACTCCGTGCAATCCGGATTTTCCCCCGCGTACAGGATCACACCCTGGATGCCACGCAAGCGGCTCACACCCGCATTCTCTGAGAAGAACAGCTTCTTCCACTTCACCCAGTGCAGGTCATTATCCAGCGTCTGCCGTGCGATCGACCCGGACCCGCCCGCAATGTACGCCTGGAAATCCACCTGCAGCCGCAGGATGCAGGGTACTTCCATTACATACGGAACGTTCAACTGGGAAAGTGCATACTCATTCAGCACGATCTCCCCGTTCGGGTCCGCCTCATACCCGGACACAACTACGAACTTGGCATTCCCAAACTGCTTCCCGGCATCCACCGGCACCTGTCCGGATTGCTTGTTCAGCTCAAAACCGTAAACTTTAGCCATCATGCACCTCACACAATCCCAAAATCCGAAAGATACACAGCGCCCGCCCCCCTGCTAACCTTCTTCTTGATAGAAAACAGATCAACGCCCATATACCTGTAACCACTTTGGGCAGGGTCGGTTGCTACTTTCCAAACTCTTACCTTTGCCCAAACTTTTATAGTTGCCGTCAAAGCTGGAGCATCCATCTCTAGCTCATACCACTCCCAGGTCGTCGGCATAATATCAGTTGTGCCATAATTCAATATGTCCGAACTGCTGATCAATGAACCGCCAGAATTATAGAAACTAACTGCGGCTTGAAATAGCCTATTGATTGCTGACCCTGAACGGTAATTGCCAAGATTAATTGCGTATAAACCAAATCTATATCTCTGCCCCGGAACCCCAACCACAGCATCTGTTAGAATGGTCTTGTCCACATCAGCCGCTTCCAATGAATTTATGCTTGCATTGATTTTCCAGGCATAAGAACCTTCTGCCGTACTTGTCGTGTAAACCGCTTGCGTCCCAGCACCAGAAAAACTAAACTGGCTCGAATTTCCCAGTTCAAAGCCCCTGTTCGTTCCCAGCCTCTCAATAAATGCCATTGCCTACTCCACCGGGTACCATAGCATTACGCCGATCAAATACGCATCCGCATCCAGCGTGTCATTCGACCCATCATCCGCCTTGCGCAGCGCCCGCAGCGACACAAAATCACCCGCAGCCGGCGTGCCTGCCGGCGTGATCGCTGCCGTCAGCGGGCTGATATACAAGTGCCCCGCCGTGCCGCCCTCATCATTCGCATACTGGGCCGTCCCATAAGCCGCATCCAGCGCATCCCCATCCCCGAATCCGACCGCCTGCAGCCCCCACGATACCTTGAACGCCGTCCCGGCCAGGTGCTTCCAGTAGAACTTGGCGTATACATCCCCGCCTGCATAATCATCCGGCATCGCCACATTCACGAACGCATACTCGATCGCATCCTTATCAAACGGGAACGAACCCATATTGACCTTATTCGTGCTGCTCTCATCCAGGTACTGATCCCCGCAGCCGCTCGTGATCGCGTTCATCCACCCTGCCAGCCATAGCTGCTTGTGCACCTTGTTGTTGATCACCGATGCATCCGCGTACCTGGCCACATTCTGAGCCAGGAATAATGTCAGCAGGCTCTGCCAGGGCATTTTCATTCCCTGTGGCACACTCCCCGGGTTGATCACCGTGTATGCCAAATCGGTCAAAAGCGGTAATGTCACCTCGGTCATCTGAGTTAATTTCTTCGGATCTGCCATAACGCCTCTCTAAAAATGTCTTGGTCTGGATGTGTACGTGGAGCCTACCATCACATCCGCAATACTGGCCGCCGCCAGCGATATCTTTGCCGGAGTCGATTCATTCACCAGCACCTGGGGGGGATACCTCCAGTAGCCGGCCGAATATTCCGCCTCCACCCACACTGCCTCATATTCATAATACCCGTCCACCCACACATACTCGCTCGGGTGCCCTGGCTGCCCGAATAACGGATCAACCACCCACTGCCCGGGTATCCATGTTCCTACATACTCCCAGTGTGCCGCCTCGATCAGCTCACCCTCCACCCACACCCGCGGCGGCTGATACCAGTATGAGCTCGAAGTATTTGGGGCACTGCCCGCCAGGCTCATCACTGCATCCCCTGGTGTCACATACCCTGCCAGGCATGTGCTTTCATTGATAACCAGCGTGAATGCTCCCGCATCCCCAGTCAAGGTCAAAGGCCCGCTGTTGCTTGCCACGATTGCGAACACCTGGTCATCCGTCGATGTATCCAGGTCCTCCGCATACGAACCGCTATCCACAAATTCTTGTACTGCATCCGGTCGTGTGCATACTCCGCCAGCCAGGTACACGAACACCACTGCTGTCCCCAGGAAAGAATAAGGCACTGCCACCAGCGTCAATGGCAGCCGCAAGATCTGCACCGATACCGGGATTATCCCCTCGGTCTCTTCCACCGCTGCCTTTACCGTCATTGCGATCCCGTTGATCACCACCGGAACCGTGCTGCCCTTCACCAGCGCCACGATATAATCGCAATCACCTGGCGCTGTGATCGTCCCGCTGCTCGCAGTCTTACTCACCGAAGAAAGCACACTCACGCCCATCAGTCACCTGGTCTGAAAACAATCTCCACACCGCAATACGTCACGCCTGTCCCGGCGTTCACCACAGCCACCTCGATAAAATCGCCGGTGGCAACATCATCCTCATTTGTATTGATCACTGCCGGAACAGCCGCCGTCAGCGTGTCATTCTCGCTTGCATCCAGCGTGATATTCGTGCTCAACACACTCGTCGCTCCATTCTTCACCGATAGCTCCACCGTCCCGGATGTGCTCGGATCCTTGCACGCTGCTGCCACTGAAACGATCGTTGCCCCGTTCAACTTCGCCGGCACACGTAAATACGCCTTGTCCCCATTCACCAGAGGAACCGAACCATTGATCGGAACCCACACCGGCTCATCCCGCAGCGCATACAGATAATTCAAATCATCCACCACCAGGTCGCCAAACGTCGCCTTCGATAAATACGTTCCTGTAACCGGCTTACTTACCGTCGTCCATCCCATCTTCTAATCCTTTCCTATTTATCCCCTTCTCCCTGGGGAGAAGGTCGGGATGAGGGGCAATCCCCCCTCTCCCATTGGGAGAGGGCCAGGGGTGAGGGGGGCAGGAGCCAGGAGTGAGGTAATGGGGGCCCTACCAATACCACCGGTAATCCGCATCATCCCATGTCCCTTCATCATCCCACACCACAAACTTCAACACATCCACCGCCGCCCGCTTCAAAAACCACGTAAACTTCACCAGCGTTCCCGGCCCATCATTCGCACCAATATCTGTCCACTCCATCCCCTGGATAAAATACGCCTCACTGATCCCGCTCATCTGCTCTGGAATCAAAACCCGGTTCCCAAGGTCTGCCCCCAGGAACAGGCTCTTCAACATATTCGTCGAAGACAAAAACGTCACCTTCCGGATCTCCGATGCAGGCTCCATCACACCCGCAAGCACCGTCAGGCTGAACACATCCGCTGCCAGTGGATCCTCCTGGTAAGGAGCATCGATCACCAGCTCGATCGTCCCGTAAGCCAGCTCACTCGCCGCATTACTGATCGTCTTCGTGATCTTGTCGTAAATCCGCACGCCCGTCCCGCGTGCCTGCAAGTACACATACCCCTTACTTGCCCCATTATTCGTGATCTCGAATTCGATCCCCTCCACACCGGCCGTGTAAGAAACAACCAGGTCGCTTGTCAGGTCCGTCCCGCTTCCATCCTGGTTGGCGGTCATAATGTAATCCGTTCCCGATGCCAGCGGAGTGATTGCAGCCGCTGAAACCTTCGTCCCGCCTGCATCCTGGTCACGGTATGTCAGCTTGATCCCGCTCTTCGTCTCCCCTGCACCCAGCTCGATCCTTGATTGCGTCACACACAGCGTCCCCGCAAACGTTTCCTTTGGATACACCGTATAAGATACCCGCGTTGCCAGGTTGGCGCCGTGCACAACCTCCATATCCGCAAAAGCGCCGCTCAGGTTCATCTCCACCACATCATCGATCAGGATTTCAACCCCATCCTCATCCAGAACCTCAAGCCCATCCTCATCCAGCAGATACCCGCATTCATCCAGCGCAGCAGAAACAGCTGTCAAAGCTGTAATACTGTCCCTGTGCCCGTATGCCTCCCACACCAGCTGCTCATCCGATACCCGGTTATGCCTCAGATACAGGTACCCGCGCTCGCTTGCGCATATCTTCTGAAACTCGCTCATCGCAGTCGTGAACGCCCGCACCGTGTCGAACACCGAAGTAAACGTATAAACACCGTTATCAAACAGGGTGGATGCAGGCTGTACCGGCATATTTGCCAGGATCAAATCCAGCGCCTCATCCCCCCGCTTGCTCGTCGTATATGCCATCAGCTGCAGCCGGTGGATGTTGGCCTGCTGCATCCAGTCATAACACGTCACCTGCACCCGCCGTATCCCATACAACCCTGGCGCCACCAGGATTCCACCAGGTGCGATCGTACCCCGCCACTTCGGGGTATCTGCCATCCCCTCCATCTTGTAAACCATCCGCACAGGCAGTCCGGCCTTGAATCCTGCCCGGCAATTCGCGTGTCCTGGGCTGTAATACCCTGCCAGTCCGGCCGAATTCGACATCGAATTATTCAGCTCGAACTTCAGCGTACCCACCCCGGCCACCCGGTCGGCGTCACTGTTTCCGAAAATACCCGTCTGCACCACCGGCGCTCCCAGCACATCCTCCGTGATATCCGTCCACGTGGACCCGTCGAACATTGCCTCGATCGCCATCTGCAGAACGATATTGCTCATCCCATCCTCTGTGCCACTGCTGTTGCCACCGCCGTTGCGAAGAACCGCGCCTGGTTTTGCAGCGCCATATCCAGGTCAGCCTGTGTGATCCCGCCGCCCTGTTGTATAGGCTGCATCGTATTGCCCCCCAGCGCCACCAGCCCACTCTCGCTGATCTGCAAACTGGAGAAGAACTTCGGCAAATACATCGTGTTCAAATCCTGTAATGCCTTCCCGATCCCCACCAGCCCAATCTCGAATGGCGTCGGGCTGCCTGGTGTAAGCCAGTCCGGTAATTCTAAATTGCGGATCTTGTCCGCCAGGTCCTTGATCCAGCCAACCACCGCCTGTATCTTGCTTCCCAGGCTGTCAAATGCCGGCCCCAATTTGCCAGAGATCCAATCACCGACCACACCGATCACGTCCCGCAGTACCTCAAAAGCCGGCTGCAGCTTGTCAGCCAGCCACCCGAATACTGTCTCCAGCGCCGGTGCCAGCACATTCTGCCATATCCCGGCCAGGGCGGTTACCGCCACCCCAACCACAGCTGATAGCAAATCCGCCAGTGCCGCAAACAGCGGGAAGATGTTCGCTTGCAGAAAATCCCATACTATCTGCAGCGCCGGCAGGAAAATATCACTCCACATCGCAGATACGATCGAAATTGCCCCGCCAATTACAACACTCAGCAAATCGCCAATCGCCTGGAACACCGGAATGATGCTCGACTGGATAAAACTCCACACTGCCTGCAAAACAGGCAGGAACGTCCCATTCCACCACTCGGTAACTGTTGCAATCGCAGCCGGAATATTCACCTGCAGCCACGCCCACAATTCCTCCAGCGCCGGCTTGATCGACCCTTCCCACGCATCTGTCAGCGCCGTCCGGATCCCCATAAAATCGTTCTCCCACGCCAATCGCAATGCAGTAATCGCAGCCGTTACCAGCAAAAACGTCCCGATGATCGGTGCCAGGGTAGAAATCAGCGTACCTATCGCCGGCACAATAACCGTCCCGATCGCAATCCCCAGCGCGATTAGAACATCCTGCAGCTTCACATTCTCACCCAGCCACTGCATCACCGGCGCCAGCAGTTCACTTACCTTTGCGCCCAGCTCACTGACCTTATCCACAAATCCGCTGAATCTCTCCGCCATCTCCGGCGGCAGCAGCTCACCCATCAGCGTTTTCAACGCATCCAGCGGGCTCTGCCCGTTCGCGATTGATAGGATAAAGGTCCCAAACGCGCTCGCAATATCCAGCACAACCGGGACAACCTTCTCCAGCGCCTTCGTCACCGTCGGCATCACAGACTTCACCAGCCCCGATAATGTTGTCATTACCGTGCTCAAAATAGGTAGAAACGCCAGCCCGATCTCATCCTTCGCATTCTGGATATTTACCTTGAACTGTGCAAACTTCGCTGCCGCCTTATCGGTTACATCCGGCATCGCCTCGGTATTCACCGCCAGCTTTTCCAGCACCACGTTCATCATCCCGGCTTGCAGCTGCGCCTTCGAAAGCGCCGACTCCTCCACCCCGTACATCTCCGCTGCATTCGCCGTTGCCTCTGCCAGGCTCACCTGGATACCCAGGTTGTCCAGGATCATCGGGCTCATCCTGCCGACGCCCTTCACCAGCGATTCCATCATGAAGCCCATGTCCTGCCCGGTTGCCGCCGATACCTTCATCAGGTATTTCATTGCATCCGGCAGCTTGTTCGCAAACTCCAATCCCACCAGCTGCGCTGCCTGGTTATAACTCTTCATCAGATCGGCATTCGTGATCATCCCGGAACTGCCCTTTTGCAGCGCCTCCAGCATCACATCCCCGCTCGAACCGGCGCTCTCGGCCAGACCCTCAAAAGCTGCAGCCACACCTTCGATTGGCGCGGCATCGATCGTCAGTTTCCCGATCCCGGCAATACCTGCCGTCAGGATCCCAACCGCAGTACCGATCCCGGCCAACGCCGCCGTACCGATCGTATGCAAATTCGTCCCGATCGCCTGTACCGCAGCGCCGATCTTTGACCTGGCAGCATCCAGGTCTCCATCCAGCTTTTCCATTGTTGCCCGGATGGGAACCTGTGCTTCACCTAATGTGGTTGTGTTGCCTGCCATTTATGCCTCATCTGATCAAACTCTTTGCGTCTCTCCTCGGCTTCTTCAGGAGATAACGCCTTCGCTCCAGGCTGTTTCATGAGCGCTTGCAGCGCCGGCATCTTCCGCGCCCTTCCCAGTGCCGCAATATGCCACACTGCCCAGGCCATCAATCGCTGTTCATGCTCCAGCATCCAAACCGATTCCTCGATCGCCATGTACGTCTCTGCCGGTGTCAGGTCCCAAAACTCCCCGCACCGGATGCCAGCCTTCAGCGCTTCTTCCAGGAAGCCGTCCCACGAAAAAGGGGCTCCAGCTTCCTGGCTTACGCGTTTTTTGAGCCGTACCCGATCACCTCTGCCACAGCCGTCATTACCACCGTGGCAACTTCACTGAACCCAGCTTCATCCAGCACATCATACGCATCCTGGATCAAGATCGCCTTACCGCCCAGGTTTGCATCCCGCCTGGCAGCTTCCATCCCAGCCCGCAGGATCTGCGCCACCTCGGTCACACCGCACGAACTATCCGTGAACCCGTTCGCCAGCGCCAGGATAGACTTCCCGGTCAGTGCTTCCACATCTGCCAGCGCCCGGTTCGTGAACAGCACCCGCACTTCACCCGATTCAGTCTTGATCACATGTTCACTGCGTGCGCCCATTAGCTGCCTACCACAGTCCAGGTGCCGTCGATCGTCAGCGCAATCGAGATCGTTGCCTCTGCCTGGTCTGGCATCGCCTCAGACATGCTCGTGATCAGTGCCGAAGCCGTTTCGACCGTCACATTGTCCACCTCTTTCGCCACCAGGATCAGCTCACCATCCCGCATTGCATTCTGCAGCGCGATAAAAGCTGCCTCGCTGGGAACATACAGCGCATCCAGGGTGATCGAAGCGCCATACCGTCCGGGCAGAACCCGCTTTGCCCGGCTGTCCTTCGAAGAGACATCAATCTCTTCGGTCGTTTCCTCGAAGGAAACGTCACGCTGGCTGCCAACCGCCTCATACGACGGCACCAGTTCAGTGCCTGTATTTACCAGCAACAACACATCAGTACCATTCATTGCCATAGGAGCCTCCTACAGTTCCTCAAATGTCACCTTCAGGGTGACTATCCGGCCGTAAGCCTCAGCTTCATTCGCGCTTACTGGACCGGTGCATTCCGACCATAACCAGATATGATCATCGATCAACAGCGGCTCACGGTGCAGCAAAGCCCGCACCCGCTCCGCAATCGCATCCACAGCCTGGGCACTTCCGGTCGCGCCCGTATAACACCGAATATCAATCCATGCCGTTCTTCCTCTCGTTGTCTTACTGTCAAACGGTGTCTGCACAGGCACCGCTGCCGCCACAATATAAGGCAGCACCGCATCACCGGGCGCTGGATCGATCGTAAAGATTGCCGCATCCCCCTCATACGTCCCCAGCATCGCCGTCAACGTTTTATCCGCCGTCAAAACCTCATACACCGCTTTTGCTATCATCAATCCTCTTTCCCTCTCCCTTGGGAGAGGTTAGGTGAGGGGCTATCCCCCTCCCCCTCTTTTTCCTCTCCTTGGGGAGAGGTAAGGTGAGGGGCTATCCCCCTCTCCCAAAGGGAGAGGGTAAGGGGTGAGGGGTCTTGGGACCTAATCCCCCAGCATCCCAACAATTTCCCGCTCATTATCGAACACCGCCGGTCTCAAAAACGGGTGCGCAGCAGCCGTAGAACTGCCAGTCTCAATATAAAACCCATGATGAGTCTGCCCTTCCTTCCCAATCTTCATTCCAACGCTGATAACTACCTCATTCACCTCATCTTCAACCTTATTTGTCAGAATATAAGAAGATAAATAACTCCGGTAATTGATATCTCGCTTCGTATCAGGATCACCAATTGCATCCAGGCGCCGCCTGGCTTCTGTTTCCACGAACTTGCCAACATCACCCGCACGGCTCAAAAGCACATCCTTCACCATCCGCTTCACATTCGCCGGCTGCCACTTCGTGATCATGAATGCACTTCCTTCTGCACTTCCAGGCAATCGATCTCCAAATGATGCTCCATCAGGCTCGGTTCACGCACTGCAATCACATCCACCGTCAATCCGCCGCACGTCACCCGGTCACCCCGCTCGATATCCTCATCCGCCTCAACATACAGCACATGGCTGATATCCCGCTGGGCTGCAGCTGCAACCTCTTTTTCATTGCTCGATGCCGGCCTGATCCTGCCGTTCACCGTCCCAACGCTGTCATACCCGATCGTGAAACCGCCCTGGCCATCGCTTGTGCGGGTCCGGCGTGTTACTGTGAAAACATTATTCAATAACGCAGCAAATACCATCTCATTGCCCTATATGCCGGTACCGGTTCAGAATATCTTTCTCAGACAACAGCAGCATCCTGGCCGCCGAAACACCCATCACACCTTCGCCAACACCTCCGCCAGCCTCACTTGCATATCCGACCTGGTAATCGCCCAGCGCCATATTCGCCACACCCACAATCCCGTTCTGCTCCTTTGCTCGCAGCCCGGCCTGGTAGATCCTCGATGCCGCCCGTGTGCACACACCCAGAATATCATCCGGGAAATCTGCATAACCATGCGTATACATTACCGTTACATTCTGTACCCCTGCCGCCCAGTTCCTGCCAACCCGGTATAAAATCCCGAATTGACCCAGCTTATAATCGATCGTTGCAGTCAGTGTTACCCCGTTTTCAACAACTGTTGAAACAGACACAACCGGCAACTCAGGCAGGAAAATCTTGCTCCCGCCCGGGCAATCCAGCGTCAGCACATCATTCTCCGTATACTCCAGCTCCTGGTGACAATAATTCTGGATCGCAGCCGTCGCCTCATCGATCGCACGGGTACACGCCTGCACCTTGTCCGAATCGCTGATCTCCAGCATCAACAACGCCGCAACATCATCCACCGTACAAAACATTTAACCCTCCATATCTCCCTCTAAAGTCTCCTTCTCCCTGGGGAGAAGGTCGGGATGAGGGGTTTCGGTCTGGGGTGTGGTTTTTTCCTCATCAACCTGTGTCACTGGAATTGAACCGCCGACCTCACGGTCTCCGGTTGCACTCCGTTTACGCTTCCTCTTCTCCTCTCCTTCTCCTGTGGGAGAAGGTCGGGATGAGGGGGAGGGTGTGCTCTTCTCCTCCTCCGGCACCATCATCTTATTCTCAACCTGAGGCCGCTCCTTCTTCACCAACCCGCGCGCAATCGCATCCCGCTCATACATCTTTACAAAACGACCCGGCCCGATCTGGACCTTGATCAATGGCCCGCGCTTCGAATAATCAATCTTTCTCATACATGCCTTCTTTCCAGGAGCTTTCGATAATGCTCCATTACCTTTTCCTCATCGCCCTCATGGCATTTCGCAAACCTTCCCGGTGCAATCTCCACCTTAACCAGCTTGCGCGCATCCTTTGGGCGTTCAGCAGGAACCACACGGTACTTGCCCTTTTTCTCGATCCTGGCCTGTCCGCCCCCGAACCAGTGATGCAGCAAGTGGCTGTCGCGGTCGTGATAACAATTCCATGTATGTGGAAGTGTCAAGAACATGCAATCCGACCGGATCAAAGCCCGCAGCAGTGCAACCTGCTCATCCCAACCCTTGAATCGATTCCACTCCTCATTCCACAGATCGAACAATTGGCTTGTCCGTTCATTCTTTTTCCAGAAGATCATCCCGCTGTTATGGTATAAAATGTGCTTGCTTCCAACCCAATCGGAAGTAGCCCGGCACTCCTTTATCCCGGCAATTCCCTCCACCAGGCTGCGTGTTTGCGTCTCTGCCAGCGCCACATCCCACCGGTCAAGCAGCTCAAACCCGATCTTTGGGCTGCGCTTGAACAGCGTATCTGCATCCACATACAGCGTCCGCTCAAACTGGCTGATACCTGCCAGCAACGGCTTGATCCTGCCTGCCAGGAACTTGTACCCCTTCGCCTTCGTAGCATCAAACGGGTCAATATCCACCTGGTGAAATTCGACCCCTTTATGGCCATTGAAAAATTCGCCAGCAGCAGCATCACCAACTACCATCACCGTAAAAGATCGGTCATGTTTCCACAAACTGCGGATACTTTCCTCAGCCTGCTGCACCGCATTATCACCCCAGGCCATATAAATCACACCGGCGCTCATTTCATCCTCCGGAATGCGATCGTGAAATCGGTCATCCCTTCCAGCTTCCAGGTCACATTTTGTATATCGAAAATGCTTAACCACCATTCGGTAACCGCCTGTGCAACACCCGAAATATGCGGCATGAACATATCATGGAACGCCATCACGCCTTCAACCTTGATCTTCGGCGCCCAATCCAGGATATCCTCACGCACATGCTCATAATCGTGGTTCCCATCAATGAACAAAAAACCAATTTCCTTCTCATATACCTGCGCCGCAGCATGGCTTTCCATCGCCAGCAGGTTCGGCGCTTTCAAACCGACCGCCTCCAGGTTCTTTCTCCATTGCTCAGGAGAACTCTGCTGCTTCAGCCCGGGAGTAACATAGAACGGATCCACGCTCGTCACATCTGCCTTGAAAACCTTCGCAGCCTGTACCAGCGCTGCCGTAGAACGCCCGTGCAGGCATCCGATCTCCACCACATTCGAAATCCTGCGGCTCAATCGGTATAAGAACCTGCATTCACTGGCGCGGATCTGGCCTGGTACCTTCATCGCAACCACTGCTGCTTTTCTTGCCTCTTCACTGACTGTCATTACTTTGGCGCTCCTTCCCGGCTCGCCCTGCGATGGGCATGAAAGATAAAATCTGCCTGGCTCTTCACATGTGTATTCCAGGGCGGACGCATCGATGCAATCCGTACAGGATTCCTATACATGGACCGGAACAATGCCGGCTGATCCTGCCGTGCCCATCGCGTCCATTCCGCATTCCAGGTTTGGAATAACCGTTTATTCGCCTCGCTCCTGCGGAAGAAGATCACCCCGCTGTTGTAATACAGAAATTCCGCCCCATTTGTCTCACGGATCGTCTCTTTCACCTCATCGTCAATCAACCCTGGCCATTTAGTTTGATTGAAAATCCTTACCGGATCCTGGGCAACCACGATATCAAAATGCTCCAGCATCCTGAACCCGTGCATCGGGTCGCTCTGCATCTCAGTATCTGCATCCAGATACAACGTCTTCATGAACGGGCTCAGGCTGTACACCCTCGTTTTGGCAGCCCTCGCGCCCGCATCCACCTCAATATGCTGAATCAGATAATCTGCCCCTTCCACCCTCCTGTCGCTGATCACAGCGATTGGCAGCTTACCTGCAAATTTCTTCACCAGGCGAATGCTGTTCTCAACATTCGCAATTGCTTTTTCCCCATACGCCACATACAACACCCCCTCATCCGCCACCAGGTTCCGGAACGCGATCATCGTCCCGCTTCGCTCCACCTCAACCCATTGATTCTCCCTCTCCTCGGGGAGAGGGCCAGGGGTGAGGGGGTTAGAAGGCTGGGGTGGGGGAAAATCCCCCTCTCCTTCGGGAGAGGGTTGGGGTGAGGGGGAGTGGGGCGCAAAAAACTCATCCACCGCCTGCTTCACCTCAGGCCTGTCCAACTCCGCCTTGCGCGCCTTCCCATAATCATGAATGCACACCGCCCCGCCAGGGTTGATCTTCGGAACATAATTCCGCAAATCACTCATGCACTCCTCATAACTGTGACCTGCATCCACATGCAGCAGGTCAATCTTCTGGTCGAACTTCGGCGCCACCTCGTCCGTGGTGCCAACCAGGAAAGTTGCCTTCACACCAACCTTCTCCAGGTTTCCGCCTGTCTCTGCAAGCGTGCTCCCCTGGTAGCCGCGATGGGACATATCACCAAACCAATCAATCCCATAGAGCGTTGCGCTCGGATGAGTGATGCCCATCGCGGCAAGGGACCTGCCCTTATAACAACCCAGCTCAGCGATGCTTGAGGCTGAGCGTGCAAACCTGCACAACAATGCCAGCTCTTCCGGAGTCATCAAACCCGGAATCTGCTTTACCCTATCCAACGTCTTCTGCACAACCTCAAGCATCACAATTCCTTTCCTTATCCCCCCCTCCCTTTATTCCCCCTCTCCCTTTGGTCTCCTTCTCCCTTTGGGAGAAGGTCGGGATGAGGGGTCATAGGTGAGGGGGGTGATGGGTCAGGGGTTGGGGGGAATCTAGCTCAGCTCCACCTCAATAAACGCTGCTGGACGAATCAAACCGAACGCAGCCCGCATCTCACCCAGGATTGCCACCATATTCCGGATGAAGAAATCACTATGGCTGTCGCTCACACTGATGGTTGCCTGCTGCCGATCCCACAAAACAGCCTTGCTCCAGTTGCCCAACCATGCGCTGCCTTCCGCAACATGGAAGCTCTCAACCACAGGGATACCCCATAGCCTGGTAGGTCCTGAATTCATCGGACCGCCAAAGTAGTAACGATCCTGCGTATCCTGCAGCAGCTCAACAGTTTCATAATCAGCCGGGTTGAACACCCAGGCGGTCGGGCGGGTTCTTCCGTTCACCTTCAGGTTTGTGATAGCCTTGCGTGTGGTTGGCAAAATACCTGTCGCATATTCTTCAAGCAGGGTTCCGGCCTGGTTCGCCAGGCCAGTGAAATTCTCACCAACTCCATTGCCGTTGAACATTTGGTTCTCCAGCTCATCTGCCAGGTCGTCACGCAATTCCTGGTCGATAATGCCACGGATCTGCGCAGCATCTGACAGTGCGCGCTTGGTTGCAGGTACCCACACCGCGATCGTCTTTACCGGTTCCTGCACACGCTCGAAGGTCATTGCACCTTCCGGTTTTTCACCGCTCACCTCACCGGTGTATGCGGTGTACTCGGTCACGTTCGCCTCAGCGGTCGGTGCAGCCTGGTTAACCTGGGTTACCTGGCGTACATATTCAACCAGGTCGCTCGTGGTCTGCCGGACCGAAATCAAATCGCGCAGCACGGTTGGGTAACGTCCAAGAGGCTCGTAAATCCCGGTATCCTGCGGCACAACAAATGCCCCGGCGCTGCCATCATCCGCACCGGTGATCAGGTCCTTCTTCCACAGCCCGATCCCGCCCTTCAGGTCGATGGTCGGTGAAGTCAGACCCTTCTTGCTGTCCGGGATGAGTCCATTCGGAGCAATGCTCTTGTACCAGGCCTTATAAGCCGGGTCATCCAGCAGCGCGCCGGC
>DNOU01000167.1:0-3292 GCA_003501835.1 Anaerolineaceae bacterium
GGAAAGATCAACCATCATCAGCCTTCCTTGAGGTATTTTTCGAGCAGAGCGGGTGTGATCAACGCACTGCTGCTCGCTTTTTGCGCGCAGGTATGGCGGGCTCCGATCTGACCACGGAGCACTGAATCTTCAATCGTCATTCCTTTGAACACCCTGGCTGTGAGATATCCCACTGCCAGGGCATCACCGGCACCGTTGGTATCAATGATCGGCAGATCGAGATCAACCGCCGGGAAGCGCTGGATGCTGCTGTTGCTGGCTACTGCGCAGCCCTGTGCCCCCATGCCTGCGATGATCTCCAATCTGGGATTTTTCTTCCAAAAATTGCGCATGATGGGTTCGGGTTTGCCGTGGTTGGCCGCGGAAAAGAAGAGATAGTCCGAATTCAGGATGAAATCCTGGCGGTATGGATCGTCAGGATCAATCACATCCTGGATATCGCAGGCGATGACCGCCCCTGCACCGCGTGCCAGGGGCAGCAGCTCGCGTGCCCAGTTGGGGAGGTTGAAATGCACCATCCTGACCTGTGAAAGGATCATCCTGGCGATGGTCAGGGGAGGATGCAGGTTCATGTGACCCTTGCCGTCGTAAAAGTTCTTGCGTCTTCCATCCTGGTACATGATATTGACACTGCGGCTGGTACCTGCCGGATCGATGAACATGCCTTCCGAACCGATGCCCTGCTTGAAGAAGGTTTGCCTGATCCATTGTCCAAGCACATCTTCGCCTATCGCGCCGATAAATGCTGTACGCAATCCCAATGAAGTGTATCCCCTGCTGGCATAACCGCCCGCCTGCCCAACATAGTCCACATTCTGGGTGAAATTTGCCTCGTGGGCGAAGTCGATATCTTCACCTGGCAGGTAGACATTGGTGTCGATACCCACATTGCCCACCACTGCCACATCGTAGGTCATTGGCGCTCTTCCTCGAAGGGGATGCTGATTTCTCCGCGGCTGATGGTGACCGCCTGCCCGGCGATGTACACCCTCTCACCGCTCATACGGACTCTCAACACGCCGCCGCGTCTGGAGACCTGTTTCGCGGTCATGTGATTCCGGGCGAGCTTTTTCTGCCAGTAGGGTCCCAGCAGGCAGTGGGCTGATCCTGTGACCGGATCCTCGTTGACCCCGATCCAGGGGGCGAAATACCGCGAAACGAAATCCACACCCTGGACATCAGATCGGGCGGTGATGATGATCCCCCTGCCTGGCTGTTTGCGCAGTGCGGCAAAGTTGGGTTTGACCCTGCGAACCTCTTCCTCATCCTCCAGCTCAATGAGGTACTTCTCGCCGCTGTGCAGAATCGCCGTCGGTGAAACTCCCAGCGCATCCAGGACGGCATCACTCAGATCGCCAGGCTCCAGTTCCGCCGCGGGAAAATCCAACTCGATCCATTCCCTTTCCAGGGTTGCTGTCAATCTGCCTGAAAGGGTGTGAAACGCAATGGCTTTGTCAGGCTCTGCCAGCCCGCTTTCCCAGAGAACATGGGCTGAGGCCAGCGTGGCATGCCCGCACAATTCCACCTCGACAGTCGGAGTGAACCAACGCAGCGCATACTGGTTGTTGGCACCGTGTAAAAATGCCGTCTCTGAATGGTTCATCTCCCGGGCAATCTTCTGCATCCATCCTGGATCAGCCGGTCCTGGGAGGATGCAAACCGCCGCAGGGTTGCCTTTGAACGGTTCGCTGGTGAAGGCATCAACAGTGTAGATGGGAACAACCGTCATAATACCTTCCTTTTAAGGGGGGATTACAGGCAAGTGATTGATCGGTGATCAATCAACAAGTTCACCGCCATGAAACAGCAGCTTGTAAATGTCTGTTCCATTCAATGAAATGATCTCATAACCTTCAAAACCCTTGACTTTTCCGCTCCAGTTACAGGTATACACCATGCTGCTGCAGCGGTAGATCTCGGGTCCGCGAAATGGCGCTTCCCGTGAGACCCGCAGCAGCGCCTGGCGCAGGCACTGATTGAATCCATCGGGAATCTCATCCACCAGCATTTTGCCGTAGTAATTCATCCCCCAGATGGGGTGTCCCTCATGCGAGACCACTTCTTCGCCGATAAAATGAAATCCACCAAAGTAAGTATCCATGTAAAGGAAATCTCCTTCCGAGAATTCCACGATATGTGCATTGGAACGCATCCCCTGCCTGGCAGCCATTCCTCCCGCATAGGTTTTTTGTTTGGCAAGCACCAGGAATTGAGAGAATTCTTTTTCATCCAGGTACATGGGAACTCCTTTCGTCAGCGACCTTGTGGAAACCGCTCACTTTTTTAGTATAGACAGTTTCGAAGCGGGTTACAAGACGGGTTATGGGATATATGTTCTAAATATATCTGCATTGTGATACAATTTCTCTATGGATTTGTTTGACCATTCGATGCAGCAGGATCTCAGCCGGGAAGCCCCTCTGGCTGCGCGCCTGCGTCCGCGCACACTCGATGAATTTGTCGGGCAGGAAGACATCATCGGCGAGGGCAAATTGCTGCGCCGTGCCATTACTGCCGACCGGCTTTTCTCATCGATCATCTTCACCGGTCCACCGGGCACTGGCAAGACCACATTGGCGCGGTTGATTGCTGTGCACACCCAGGCATACTTTGAAAGTATCTCCGCCGTCCTGGCCGGTGTGGCGGAACTGCGCCGGGTGATCCACGATGCGGAGGAGCGGCGCAAGTATTACCGCCGCAGAACCATCCTTTTTGTCGACGAGGTTCACCGCTGGAACAAAGCCCAACAGGATGCCCTTTTGCCCCACGTGGAAAGCGGCATGGTCACCCTCATTGGCGCTACCACTGAAAACCCTTATTTTGACGTGATTCCTGCGCTGGTCTCGCGGTCGCGGATCTTTGTCCTGAAACCGCTCACTGAACAAAATTTGCAGACCATTCTGCAGCGCGCTTTGGATGACAGGGAAATGGGGTACGGCAACCGCGACATTCTGCTGGACCAGGATGCCAGAGCGCACCTGGTGAGTATTTCCGGCGGTGATGGCAGAAATCTCCTCAACGCCCTTGAACTGGCAGTGGAATCCACACCCCCTGAAGCGGATGGCAGTATTCACATCACTCTCGATGTGGCGCAGGAATCCATTCAAAAACGAGCCATATTATATGACCGGATGGGCGATGCACATTACGATACCATCTCGGCGTTTATCAAGTCGGTGCGCGGCTCCGACCCCGATGCGGCGCTCTACTGGCTGGCAAAAATGATCCTGGCAGGTGAGGATCCCCGTTTCATTCTGAGGCGCCTGATCGTGCTTGCAGGCGAGGATATCGG
>DNOU01000167.1:3416-8812 GCA_003501835.1 Anaerolineaceae bacterium
GCCAAAGGGCTGGGTCACGGTAAGGGATATCAATACCCCCATTTGTTTGAAGGACATTTCATTCCCCAGCAATACCTGCCCACATCTGTGCTGGGCAAACACTTTTACGAACCCTCACAGGAGGGCAGGGAAGCGGAAATCGCCCGGCGGGTTACCCTGTGGCGCAAAGCCCAGGACCAGGCTCTGGGCATCGAAAAGCCACCTGACTCGGTTGAACAAAAATGACCCTCCTCTACCTCGTGCGGCATGGAACCAACGATTTCACCGGCAAACGCCTGGTCGGCAGAATGCCGGGAGTGCATTTGAACGATGCGGGGCGTAAACAGGCTGCTGCAGTTACACGGGTGTTGCAGTCGCGCTCAATCAGCGCCATCTACAGCAGCCCTCTCGAACGCGCCATGGAAACCGCCTTCCCGCTTGGTCAAATCCTCAATCTCCCCATCCAACCTCAACCGGGTTTGCAAGAAGTGGACTTTGGCGATTGGCAGGGGTTAAGCACCAAAAAGATGCAACGGCGCAAATTATTCAAAGTAGCTCAACAAACACCATCATTGATGCGCTTCCCGGGCGGGGAAAGCTACCAGGAAGCCCAGGAGCGCGTGGTACGAGCATTGATCGAGGTTACCGCGGGGGTTGCAGAGGATAAGGCAGTGGCATGTTTTTCACATAGCGACGTGATCTGCCTGGCCATTGCCCACTTTATCGGATTGCCACTGGATTCCTTCCACTCCCTCACTGCTGAGACGGGAAGCATATGCGTGCTTTCCCTGAAAGATAACCGTAACGCGCTCTTGAAAATGAACTGGCTACCAGGCGATTCGGTTTGATTCTTAACCCCGATTGACCACATGCTCGATTAAATAGGGGATCATAGCCTGAACCGCCCGGGCGCGGTGGCTGATGGCATTCTTTTCCGCCATGCCCAGTTCAGCCATGGTTTTTGCCGCCTCAGGGATCCAAAACAGGCGGTCATAACCAAAACCACCCTCTCCCCGCTCTTTTGGCAGTATTTCACCGTGAACGGCGCCAGAAACCAGATACTCTTCACCAGTGGGCAAAACAAGGGCTACCACGCAAATAAAATGAGCGATCCAGGGGCGTGGTTTTCCAGTCAAGTTGGCGATCAGTTTGCGCCGGCGGTCAGCGTCGGTTGCGCCGGCAACATTGAGGTAGCGAGCGGAATGCAGCCCCGGATTGCCGTCCAAAGCGTCCACTTCCAATCCGGTATCATCAGCCAACGCCGGTAATGCGAATTTGAGGGCATAAGCCCTGGCTTTTAAAAGGGCGTTCTCAGCGTACGTGTCACCCGACTCCTCCACCTCCAATTTCTGAGCCAATTGGTCGGGAAAGACAAGCTCGAGCTCGAGAGAGGAGAGGAGATCAGAAATTTCATCTCGTTTTCCACGGTTGGTTGTTGCGATCAATAGCCTGGCGGTCATATTTTATTCTATATTTATCTTATTTATTAAGTAAACTTGACTTCATTAAAGCCGTATGCTATAATTTTCTCGTTAGATTATATCTTTATAAAAGAAAATTTACCTTGAGCAATCAACGTTTACCATTACTCATCAATGTCGGGTTTTTCCAAAACCTGCCCATTGGTAGCTACCGCGATATCCACTTCGATTATCCGACGCTCGAGCTTCCACCAGATCTTAACCTCACCGATTTTTCAGCGACCGTCCATATTTCACGCACTCCCCAGGGATTGCTTTTTGAAGGCAAAGCTGCTGCCACCACACCCCTGGAATGTGTGCGTTGTCTGGATCCTTACGATCAGAAATTGGATACCGATTTTAGCGAAGTGTACGCATACAGGACTCGCAACTTCACTGAATCCGGGTTGTTTGTTCCAGAAGACGGCAACATCGACCTGGGTCCAGTGGTGAGAGAATACTTGATGCTTGCTTTACCCATCAAACCTCTCTGCCGACCAGATTGTCAGGGGTTATGCATTGTTTGTGGAGAAAACCTCAACCTGGCATCTTGCGAACACCAGGCGCGTATTTCGCTTGAGTAAATCAAATCCGTAAATCTGTTTCGGGCAAATGAGGATGCCCGAAACCCAACTCAAATACGCTTTCAGAAATAAGGAGAATCGCACGTGGCGAACCCTGGAAGGCGGAAACGTAATGCCGAGATCCTGAGCATGCTCTTGGAAAAAGCGGATGTTCAGGGGTATTTAACTACCGAAGATTTGATGGAATTCTATCCGGATGTCAGCAAAGACGCTGAGCACATAGAAGCCGTTGTTGTGGCGTTGCGCAGACATGGCGTGGATCTATATGATGGCGAAGCTGAAGCAGAATTCGTCGAGTCTGATCCTACGCTTGAACCCAGTGAATACAGTTCCTTTTCAAACCTCGAGAACATTTCCAGCGATGATACCATTGGCCTTTATCTCAAGGAAATGTCGCGCGTCCCGCTCTTAACCATGGAAGAAGAGCTGGATATCGCCCAGCGCATTGAGCTCGGGCGTAACAGCAAGAAGGAACTGGATCGTTCGAACGGCAGCACCCCCATTGACCGCAAGATCATCCTGGAAGGAGAAATCGAGGATGGATTGCTGGCACGTGATCATCTGATCAAAGCCAACACACGCCTGGTGGTGAGTGTTGCCAAACGCTACATTGGCCGCGGGGTGCCATTCCTTGACCTGATCCAGGAGGGTAACCTGGGGTTGATGAAGGCTGTGGAGAAATTCGATTATCATCGCGGCTTTCGCTTTTCCACCTATGCCACCTGGTGGATCCGCCAGACGATCACCCGCTCGATTGCTGATCAGGGACGCACCATCCGCGTGCCGGTGCACATGGTGGATCGTATCCGCCAGCTTTACAAAACAACTCACGAAATGGAACAAACCCTGGGGCGAGTGCCTACCAGTGAGGAACTGGCGGAAAAGCTGGAAGTGCCCACCTCAAAGGTGGAATGGATGACCCGCGTTTCCTGGTTGCCGCTTTCACTCGAAAGCCCGATCAATGATGATGAAGAGGATTCCGAGCTGGGGCAGTTTGTGGAAGATCAGCTTACACCCACCCCCATCCAGAGCGCTTATTCAAAACTACTGCGCGAGAAGATCGAGGAAGTGCTCGATACCCTTCCTCCGCGCGAGGCGCGCATCCTCAGGCTGCGTTTTGGACTTGAAAACGGTCACAACTACACCCTGGAAGAAGTGGGTGAAAAATTCGGTTTGACTCGCGAACGGATCCGCCAGATCGAAAGCAAGGCACTGCGTCGACTGCGGCATCCCCGGCGGTCACGCCAGTTACGCGAATACCTGTAAATATGCAAACTCCCCTTTTCCCGGGGGAGTTTTATTTTGCTGAAAGCCAGGCGGGAAAAGCATGACTCACCTGCCGGGATGCTCCACCTTTCCCGCACTCGATCATTCAGCTTGTCGATCAAGCCGCAAGGCAAATCCGGAGAAGGNNCAAACACTGCCCGAAAGGCTCCGGCATGCTGACCTTCTCTTGGTGCCCCTCCCCGCAATGCCTGTACAATACAGGCTATCGGCAGTCTGCATCGCGATTTGCCTGGTGTGTGGTTGGGTTAAATTGACCAAATCCAATGGTGACGAAAACGTTGGAGGGATTCCCCTATCGCTGAAATGCACTTTCAACCATTTTTCAGTTTTTCCGGAGAGCTATCCCGGTTTGATCTGCTCAGATTCGTACTTGCGCTCCCATTCGGTAACCGCGTTACGGATCAACTCCTGCGCATCGGCATAGGGAACAGCATCAATGCCGTTGAATCTTTCGCTGCCAGCGTACACCAAAACCCCGTTTTGCTGATCATCCTGTAAGGTCAACCCGCGTGATTCGTAGGCTGTTCCTGGAAGCATCGCCTGCAAGGCCGCATTGATCTGCTCGACAATGGTTTGATTCTTCACTTCAACAGGAGGAATGGCTTCCTGTTCGGCTTCAAAAGCAGGCTCTTCTACAGGTGCCTGTTCGACAACGCGTTCCTCAATGAAGGCCTTCTCAGATGCGGGTTCAACTGCCTGGGCAAAATCAGTCGAGAAAACAGACTCGACTTCTGCTGCGGTTTCGGGTACTGAAGCCCTTTCTGCTGCTTCCAGTGTGGACTCTGACACCGCAGCTCCTGCAGGAAGCGGTTCCACTGCCTCGGGTTTTGGTGGCTCCAGGCCTTCCACCCCCACAGTTTCGGGAGTTGGCTCTTTTGCGGCTGAAGTATTGTTCCAGTCGTTCCAAATTCGTAGCACCCTGGCCAACCGGGAGTGTTGATCGGGATTCAGATCTTTGGCTTCCCTGAAGAACTCTCCATCCAGGACGGATATAATGCGTTTTTTGGTAGGCGAATAAAGCATCCTCACGATTTCAAAAAAGCCATCCTTGGCAAATTCCTCGGGTACTCCCGCGCTTTTGGATTTTCTGGAATCACGATCAATGAAAAGGAAACCGATCAACAAACCTACCAGCAGTCCTATAACTCCCACCAGGACCAAAACGATCGGGCTTGAAATGAATGTCATGGTTCACCTCGTAATGGGAATTGCTCCCAATGAATCCGTTCCTGGACCCATTGCATAAGGTTATTTTATAAATATACAAAAAAAGGGCAACTTACGCAACAGGTTGCATTTACGAAGTTCAGACCTGACAATGCGGGCAATAATGGGTGCCTCGCTGCCCCACAAGCACCCTTTCAATGGGAGTGGAACACTTCAAACAGGGTTGACCCGTGCGCTGGTAAACGTAGAAGTAGTTTTGAAATGTTCCCCCGCGATACACCCAGTCAATGCTGGCGCCGTTGCGATCAATGCCTTCATTCAGCACACTGCGAATTGAGTTTAGCAGGATTTCGACTTTTTCTTCAGAGATGGATGCCGCAGGAGACATGGGGTGGATACCCGCTCGAAAGAGGGCTTCATCCGAATAGATATTCCCCATCCCTGCCAAAAAAGTCTGGTCCAGCAATAATGATTTGATTCGCTTTCGGCTCCGTTTAAGCATCCAGGAAAATGCCGCGGGGGTGAGATTTTCGTCAAAAGGATCCGGGCCGAGGGAGCCAGTAATGACACCCGGGTCATCCACCAACCAGGCTCGACCGAATTTTCGCGTATCGTTGAACACCAAACGAATTCCATCATCAAAACTGAGTATTAACCGGTCGTGTGTGCCGACGGGTTGATTGACCGCTTCCACTCGTAGATCGCCACTCATTCGCAGGTGGATGAGCAGGTGCTTTGGCGGCATCTCAATTTGAATGAACTTTCCCCTGCGGGAAACCCCCTCAATTTGCAGGCCTTTCACCTGCTGTGCGAAAACATCAATGCCGGGGAAAGCTACCGTGCGATCCCAGAGAACGGTGGCACTCAGAATCCGTCTTCCGACAATACCTGGCTGTAAAGCCAGTCCGCCTTCAGGTTG
>DNOU01000210.1:0-3540 GCA_003501835.1 Anaerolineaceae bacterium
ATACTGTTGTCCTGGCGATCAGCCAATCGGGAGAAACCGCCGACACCCTGGCAGCTATGGAAGAAGCACGTCATAAGGGTGCGGTCGTGTGGTCGATTGTCAATGCCATTGGCTCACAGGCAATGCGTGTATCAGATGGGTATATATCAATGCAAACCGGGCCTGAAATTGGCGTGGCATCGACAAAGGCATTCACAGCACCGCTTGTGGACCTGTACATGCTGGCAGTTCTGCTTGCAGATTTGCGAGGCACGATCACCCGATCGCAAAGAATTGCGTATACCCATGAATTGAGTCTTGTTCCTGAACTGGTGGGATACTGCCTGGAGCACGAGGACGAGGTCATTGCAATCGCTGAAGGGTTGAAGGATGTGCGGGATATGCTCTTTTTGGGACGCGGCATCAACATGCCGATCGCTTATGAAGGCGCGCTCAAATTAAAAGAGATTTCGTATATCCATGCAGAGGGTTATGCTGCCGGCGAAATGAAACATGGGCCAATTGCACTGGTGGATGCGGACATGCCCGTGCTGGCACTGGCGCCGCAAGATCCGTGGTATGAAAAGATGATCAGCCAGATCGAACAGGCAAAGGCGAGGGGTGGAAGAGTGTATGCTGTTGCCACAGAAGGCGATGAGCGGGTCAAGAGTCTGGTCGATGGGGTATTTTGGATCCCTGAGGTCAACTGGCTGCTCAGCCCGGTGGTCACGGTCATCCCGCTGCAACTGCTGGCATACCACATTGCCCGGTTACGCGGGTTGGATGTGGATCAACCCCGTAATCTTGCAAAATCGGTGACTGTGGAATAAAACAACCGCGTCAGGCACCCGATGGGGCGCTGAACTGGATCAAATTGCCATCAGCTTTCGTATCAGCTTCTCTGTGCCATCATAGCGAATGAGCGGGTGGTTGAGGTAGAATGCAGCCGGATTGTTATAGAGGATGATTGCCGGTCCGCTGCTGCCAGCCTCCCACCTGGCAGAGAATCCCAGTTGAGTCAGGAACTTCACAATCTCATTCATTCTTGTGGTGCCGGTGCCTTGAGGATGAAAACTGGAAATGATCGAATCGATAAAAGAATCGAGGATCTTTTCACGCATTTCGATATCCAGCTCCGGGCGGTCGAGCAGATCCCCAATCCCTTCCAGGAAACGCGCCACGATGGGGGGCAGGTTACCCGAAGAGAGCGAGAAAGAAGCTGCAGGTCTTCCGGCACTCAAATGCTTTTCCGGTGGTTCGTTCACCTTCACCAATCCTTCCTCTTCCAGTCCGTATAGATGATAGCGGATATCTGCCTTGGTCAACTTAAGCAACTTGCTCAAGTCCTGCACAGTCAACGAAGGATGGTTGGAGAGTAATTCGAGGATCTTTTTGCGTGTGGAATATTTTTTCATGGTCATTAAGCAAAAGATATTTATCTTAATTATAACCTTGACACCCCTCAAAGGCAAGCTAGAATAAAGGGGAATACCACCGTTTGGAGCGAAAAAATGGATAATGTAAATCCCAACAAGGATGGCATGGTCATTCCCCCGGAATTGCAGCATCAGGTGACTGTCACCACGCTGGACAAGATCTACAATTGGAGCCGTAGTAAATCCATGTGGCCGATGATGTTCGGTCTGGCGTGCTGCGCCATTGAAATGATCTGCACGGCTGCCAGCCGCTTTGATATTGCCCGTTTTGGTATGGAGGTCATGCGGCCAAGCCCGCGCCAGTCAGATGTGATGATCGTGTCTGGTACAGTGACCAAGAAGATTGTGCCGTATATTGTGCGGCTCTACAATCAAATGGCTGAACCGCGGTATGTCCTTGCCATGGGAAGCTGCGCTTCAGGGGGCGGACCTTTCAAGGAAGGCTACAACGTCGTTCCTGGCATTGATAAATATATTCCTGTGGATGTTTATGTGGCTGGCTGCCCTCCCACACCTGAAGCTCTGTTGAATGGTTTGATGACGCTGCAAAAGAAAGTGGAAAGCGAGTCGATTGCCACTTCACCCTGGTACTCCAAAAAATCCGAGCCCATCCCGGTGCCCCTTCTTGGACCAGATCTGGTCGACCTGAAGAAGATCGATCTTTTCCCGGTGCAGCCCCCGGTGGAGAATGTGCCTGATGTGCAGCTCCCTTCCGCTGATGGAGGTGCTGCATGACAAACCAGTTTGTGATCCCTTCCGCCATCGATGGCGCTGAGGAATACCTGTCCGGTGTGGCAGTTCGCGAAACACGCCCCGGGTTTTCCGGCTGGGTACTGCCGGCAGAGAAAAACCAGCAGATCTTCCGCCAACTGAAGGAGAAATTCGGTTATGATTTTCTCTCCTCGGTCACCGGGGTGGATAATTTTCCCGAACCTTCCATGGAAGTCGTTTATCACCTTTTCAAATCAACCGGCGGCGGTGCGCTCGTCTTGCGGGTGATCCTTGACCGTAATGACCCGCATGTATCCTCGTTGGTGCCTCTTTACAAGGGTGCAGAATTTCAAGAACGGGAGATCTGGGATCTCTTTGGCATCAAGTTCGAAGAGCACCCGGATTTAAGACGGATTTTGCTCTGGGAGGGATTTGAGGGTCATCCAATGCGCAAGGATTGGAAGGAACCCTTCTATGAAGAGGATGTCAAACCATACAAGAGCCGCTGGCCAGAGGGGAAAGCCTCCCTGATTGAAGAGCGCAATCCTTTGGGTGACAATGTTCAATTCCCGGCCGGTTTTACACCTCAAAACTGGACCCCGGAGGGAGATGAGAAGCTCATCCATGTCACTAGGAAAGTACCTGTCAATGAAGAGCTCGAGACAGATGAAATGATCATCAATCTTGGCCCTCAGCACCCCTCGACGCACGGTGTGTTTCGCATGCTCACGGCCACGGAAGGTGAAAAAATCGTCGCCCTTAAACCCGTGATGGGGTATTTGCACCGCAATCACGAAAAAATAGGCGAACGCAACACATTCTTGCAGATCATGCCTTATACAGACCGCCTCGATTACATCTGCTCGATGAGCAACAATTTTGGATACGCCCTGGCCGTAGAAAAGTTGATGGGAATTACCCCTCCAGAGCGGGCAGACTACATCAGGGTAATGATGGCGGAACTGACCAGGATCTCCAATCATATGATGGCAAACGGATTCCTGCTCAATGATTTGGGCGCTTATTTTACTCCATCGCTCTATTCACTTGAGGAAAGAGAGCTGATCCTGGACGTATTTGAGGCGACTGCAGGATCACGGATGATGTGCAATTATTTTCGCTTCGGCGGTGTGGCACGAGATGTACCACCAGAAGTATTGGTCAAAGTACGCGACCTGGTGGAAAACCGGCTGCCACGTAAGATCGATGAACTTGATCGATATCTGACTGATAATGAGCTGGTGAAAATGAGATGCCAGGGTGTGGGTACATTGACGGATGAGCAGGCGATCAATTTTTCGGCAACCGGTCCCCTTTTACGTGCCTCAGGGGTTCCCTACGATATCCGCCGGGCAGATCCCTACAGCATTTATGAGCGGTTGGAATTTGATGTGGTCACCCGGACGCATGGCGA
>DNOU01000210.1:3576-6922 GCA_003501835.1 Anaerolineaceae bacterium
ATCATGAACGGCAAACCTGTTTATCAGGTAAGGGTTCCAGCAGGTGAAGCCTATGGACGGGTGGAGGGTCCAAAGGGGGAACTTGGTTATTATGTAATTTCGGATGGAAAGCCAAATCCCAAACGGTATCACGTGAGGGCTCCATCGTTTATCAATCTGACAGGCCTTGAGCCTATGTGCGTGGGTCGGAAAATTGCCGATGTGGTGGCGGTTGCAGGGTCGGTGGATATTGTGCTCGGTGAAGTGGACCGTTAAGGGAGGATGAGGATGATCGGTTTTGGAATTCTAAAAGGGCTTGCGGTCACCTTAAAGAGATTCTTTCAGACTTACCTTGTGTCCAACAAACTCGGACGTAAGCATTACTTTACCCCGGAAGGCATCGAAAGCCGTTACCAGGCATCCACCGAGGGGATCTTCACCATTCAATATCCAGAGGAACCCCCCGTCATTCCAGAAGAGTTCCGCTATATCCCTTTCCTGCTCTATGAGCTCAATTCTGAAGGAGTAAGGGAATACCGCTGCACCGCCTGTGGCATTTGTGCAAAGGTTTGTCCCCCTCAATGCATCTGGATTACGCGGCAGACAGATCCCACAACAGGGCGTCCGGTTCCGCATCCGGCGGAATTCACAATTGATATTGATATCTGCATGAACTGCGGTTTCTGTGCGGAATACTGTCCATTTGACGCAATCAAAATGGATCATGATTTTGAGCTAGCGTCCACAACGCGGGTGAACAACCGCTATTCCCTGGAACAACTGGGAAAACCTGTGGATTATTATGCTAAAATTCGTCCTGGAAATTACCTGCGGGAAGAAAGTGCCCGGGCTCCCAAAAAGCAGGCAGAAGCAGGATAATCAGGGACTAAACTTCTATGTTCAACTCGGATACCGAAATTCTCTTTCCGATCAGGGTGATCCCCAGCCTGCGTGATTTGCGTGGAGCTGAATGGCAGCAACTTGTGGACAATGTGACCCTGCAGCCGGATGACTCAGTGGCGAAAATTGCCTTCACTGCATTGATCGTCAGCCTTGGAGGCTGCGGCACCTGCAATGCAGATTCTTATCGTGCCATGCGTGGATGCACTCAATGTTCGCGGATCACGGTCAAGCGTTTCAAGGGCAGTGATCACGAACTTGTCGAACTCTATGAACAAATGAAGACCTCGGTGGAAGATCATCTTGCCAGACAGCATGAGGAATGATCAGCAAGCGAGGAAACGGCGGTTGTGGCTCTGTAATGCGGTATTTTTATTGGAAGTCATTCAAAGCAAAGACGGAGTGGTTAAATGAATCAAATTTCTCCTTCCACGATTGTGGGAGTTCGTTTTTCAAAAGTTGGAAAGATTTATCACTTTGATGCCTCAAAGATTAACACTGTCAACGTGGGGGATGTGATCGTGGTTGAAACAAGCCGCGGTTGGCAGCTGGGTACGGTGGCAGTCAAGGTGGAAGACCCACAGGTTCCCCCCGAAGGAGGTTGGAAACAAATCGATCGGCTGGCAACCCCTCGCGACTTGCTTCTCAGGCAATCCTGGCAGGCAAAAGAGGAGGATGTTGTCATGCAGAGCAAAGCGCGAGCCAGGGAATTGCGCCTCCAGGGCGTGAAGATCATTTCAGCCGAATATAGCTATGATGGCAGCCGTCTTTCCATCTTCTTCAGCAGTGATTCCGAGGATAAGGTGGAACTCAAATCTTTACGGCCTGATCTGCAGAAGGCGTTCGCTCCTTCACAGGTGGATTTGAGGCAGATCGGTCCGCGGGATGTTGCCAAGTTCCTGGGCGGCATGGGCGCCTGCGGTCTGGAATCGAGGTGCTGTGCACGGTTTCTGACCGAGTTCAGCTCCATTTCCATCCGCATGGCGAAGGAACAAGGGATTTCGCTTACGCCGGCTGAAATCACGGGAATGTGTGGAAGACTGCGCTGCTGCTTGATTTATGAATATGAAAATTACGTGGAAGCTCGCAAGCTGCTACCCAAAAAGAACAAACGGGTGATCACTCCTGACGGAGAGGGTAAGGTGGTGGACATTCAACCGTTGCGTGAAGTGGTGGTCGTGGAATTCGCTGAATCAGGTCGAAAAGAATATCACAAATCTGAAATCAAGCCCGCCGAGGAATACGAAGCATTTGTCAAAAAGGCAGAATCGGGTTCAGGCGGAGGGGGCTGTCAGAACTGCCCGCAGAAAGTATTCTGAATGAGTGAGACAAACATCGAAAACTGGCAGGAAAAACAAAAGATTCTGGTCTTTCTGGCTCATCCGGATGATCCAGAATTTTTTTGCGGAGCCATGATCGCCCGATGGGTTTCATTGGGGCATGAGCTGCACTATTGCCTTCTGACACAGGGTCAAAAAGGTGCCCAAAGTATCGATACCGATCCTGAAAGGCTCGCAGTACTTCGCCGGGGTGAACAGCGAAACGCCGCTGACGTGCTGGGGGTGAAATCTGTCAGCTTCCTGAATTACGTGGATGGCGAGGTGTACCCCTCGGACGAGATGCGCAGGGAAATCGTAAGGGTGATTCGCGAAATCAGGCCGACCATCCTGGTGACCAGCGACCCGCGAAATCTATTTCCCAGTGACCGAAGAATCAATCATCCTGACCATCGAGCGGCAGGGCAGGCAGTGGTGGACGCGGCTTTTCCAGCTGCGGGAAATCCGTGTTTCTATCCTGAGTTAATCCGTGAGGAAGACCTGGCGCCGCATTCGGTCAAGGAGGTATGGCTGAGTGCCACTTCACAACCCAACCTGGTGATTGATTTGACAGGTTATTTCGAGAAGAAACTTGCAGCCATTCACTGCCACAAGTCCCAGATTGGGACCGATCTCGCAGAGTTTGACAGGCGGATGCACGAACGATTTGTCAAGGACGACCTCACGGGAGAAGAGAAATTCTACGAGCAGTTCTTTCGGATTATTCTGGGGTGAAAATGACTTCTTACCTCGACCGCGCTCAAAAGTTGTCTGGAGATGCAGTAAGTTTGCGCAGGGAACTGCATCAGCACCCGGAACTTGGATTTAAGGAATTCGAAACCGCCAAACGAATTGCCTTCGAACTCGAAAAATCTTCCATACCCTTCCAGAAAGGGATTGCCGGAACGGGGTTGATTGGTACGATCCGGGGAAAATCGGAATTTCCCACGGGAATGATTCGGGTGGATATGGATGCTTTACCCATCCAGGAACAAACCAGTCTCCCGTTTGTATCACTGAATCCCGGGGTAATGCATGCCTGCGGACACGATGGGCACATGGCGATGGGTGTTCTGGCAGCCAGGCTGCTCATGGAAAACGCAAATTCGCTCGAAGGATCAATCAAGTGCCTCTTCCAACCCGCTGAAGAA
>DNOU01000225.1:0-412 GCA_003501835.1 Anaerolineaceae bacterium
CTTATACTTGAGATCCCTGCCTCCTGCCGATACGGATCTGCCGCACGACCGCCACCACCAGTAAAGTGATCACAGCTGAGATGACAATTTCAGGCAGCCCATTGGCCAAAGCAGTTGCTGCTACCGCAGCCCATGGAAAATAGCCCCACAGGCCGATCGAACCAAGCACCAGGACGGTGTTGGTGGCTGAACCTGCAATGGCGCTGACGATGATGGCGGGCACCTGCCAGCGGCTGAGGGCGCGATAGACCAGCCAGGCGACCGGCCCGATAAACAGTCGGGGCACTACTGCAATGACGATGTTGCTAAAAATGATGTCCCCGGTTCCATTCGGCGCCACGGATTGGATCCAGCTGAACAATCCAAAAATCAATCCGATGACAGCTCCCACCACTGGCCCTTCAAGAATTGC
>DNOU01000225.1:465-11347 GCA_003501835.1 Anaerolineaceae bacterium
GCCAAAACCCCCGCCACCACGATTTTTCGAGTGCGATCTTGTGCCATAACCACCTCCCCAACAATATTTATACCGTTACGATCATTGTATCATGCAGATGAGTGATACAGGAACTGACTGATCGCTCAAGGTTTAAGTGAAGCGGGTTTGCTGCCGATCGGAAGTGACACGGTAACATTTGTCCCTTTTCCGGGTTTGCTCGCCAAATTGATCTTTCCCCAGTGCGCTTCCACCAGCCCGCGGGCAATGGAAAGCCCCAGTCCGCTGCCTTTCTTCGCAGACCGTGAACCATCCTCCACTTTATAGAACCGCTCAAATACCCGATCCAGGTGTTCTTGCGGGATCCCTTTTCCAGAATCACGAACCTCAATCAGCACCTGAGTTTGCACCTTCCGCGCAGTCACCTTTACCCAGCCACCCGGGGTGTTGTGGCGGATGGCATTATCCACCAGGATGAAGATCACCTGCTGCAGGCGGTTGGGATCCGCCATCAGCTCAAAGGCTTCCGATTCCCCCGTAAGTTCAATCCCGGATTGCGATGCAATCATGCTCATTTTTCGGGTGACCATTTCCAGGAATTCGGGAAATTGCACTGGATTTTTATCAAGGGTCACCATACGTGAATCCAGACGTGAAAGCAATAGCAGGTCATCCAGCAGATGTTTCATGTAATCCGCATCCACGAGTGTATCGTCCAAAACCTGCTGCCTTTGGGAGTTGTCAGACTCGCGTTTTGCCACTTCGATTCCAGCATGGATGAGCGTCAGCGGAGCCCTCAGCTCATGGCTGGCATTTGCCACAAACTCCCGCTGTTTTTCAAACGCCATTGCAGCCGGCTGAATGGACTTTCCCGAAAGGATCCACGCTCCCACCCCGATGAATATGACGCTACCCAGCCCGATGAGGATCAATCCCCGCAGCAGTTGCATGAGAACATCCATTTCCGGCTGAAGCGATTTGCCCACCTGGATGGCGGCAACGTCTGAGGCAGAGGGCACCCTGTAGGTCAACACCCGAATCAGAGTCCCTTCTGATGTTTTGATGGTCCGTAAATCTGAGCCATACTTCAATGCCTGTTGAAACGCCTGGGGATCGATCTGAGATGATGAGATCACCTGTATGTTGCCCAACACCGGTAATCCCTGGATTGTGAGCGGCAGTACGAAAATATCTGCCAGCTCGCTTTCCTCCAGCAAGCGGTGTGAAGTCTCCGACTCATCGCTGCCCATCTGACCTGTCACAGTTGTGGAAGAAGCAGCCATGGAGGTGATCGAATCCACTGCCATGAGACCCGAAGTGCTGATGGATTTGTACAAGTCAGCAGGAATGGGGACCTTCAGCTCAATGAATTGCAGACCCATTTTCAGCTTCAGCGCCTGGTCAGTGCTGGATTGAAAGTAATACCTGAGCAAACCATAGGTCACACCGCTCAGAGCTGCCACCAGGCTCAGCCCAATTAACAGGTACATCAGGGTCAAACGTAAACGCAGCTCGCTAAGCATCTTTGCCTTCGAAGCGGTAGCCGAATCCCCGCACCGTGTGGATGAGATCTTCCCGGCCATCTGCCTTCAATTTCTGGCGCAGGTAAGAAATGTACACATCCACCATTTCGGGCTGTACACTGCGGTCATATGACCAGACATAATCCAGGATGGACTGTCTGCTCAAAGTTTGGTTGGGATTGCGCATGAAATATTCCAGCATATCCCACTCTTTTTTGGTCAGGTCAAGCGTGGATTGTGCCCGCCTTGCCGTGTGAGCTTTGATATCCATTACCAGATCACCCGACCTCAACTCATCCGTAGATCCTGCCCCGTTGTTGAACCTCCTGCTGAGGGCATGCAGGCGTGCAATCAGCTCATCAAAGGCAAATGGTTTGACCAGGTAATCATCTGCCCCGCTTTCCAACCCGGCAACCCTGTCTTCCACCTGACCCCGTGCGGTGAGCATCAGCACGGCTGAGTGCACTCTTGCAGCACGTATGGTGCGGCAAATGGAAAGCCCATCCCTGCCTGGCAGCATCCAATCCACGATGATCAAATCATAGGTGTCACGCAGCGCCAGCTCCAGCCCAGTATCCCCCTCGGATGCATGATCCACATTGTACTTTTCATCTTCCAGCACCGTCTTCATCAAAGAAGCCAATCGCCGGTCATCTTCGATCATCAAAATGCGCATTTTATCCTCATGCACCTCATTATTCCTTCCAATTCTTGGAATTGGCTTGGAAAACTCGCCCCGATCCTAAAGAAAATATCAAGATATATCGGATAAATTATATCCAACATTAGGAGTATCTTGGAAGGAGAATAACACATGAAAAAAAATCAAAGCTTGATCCTCTCAATCTTTATCACGGTTTTCCTGGTTGTGATCGCAGGAGGTGTCGCCACAACCGTGCTGGCGAATAATCAAGCCCCCAAGACCAACACAATCAGCGCAGCGGATGCGGTGAGCACCTATCAGGCGCGGGAAGCTGAATACAAGGCTTTGCTGGATAAAGCCAACCAACAGTTGGAACTTGCCAATCAACAGTTAACAGCACTGGCAGGTTCTTCCACCCCTGCTCCGCAGGAGCAGAATTCAAGCGCAGAATATCCAGTAACAGAGGAAATGGCAAAGTCCATCGCCTTCCAGGTGGCGAAGGATTATCCCCTCGAAGACCCGGAATTGGTGAACTACAACGGTACAGTGGCTTACGAAGTGAAGTTTAAGAACGGCAACATTTATGTGGATGCCATGACCGGACAGATTCTGTTTAATGGTCTTACACAGCCATCCACAAGCATCACCGCTGACCAGGCAGTACAATTGGCGGTCGCCTACGTGGGCAATTCAAATGTCATGGATATCGAGGTCGAAACCTACAATGGCAGCCGTGTATACATGATCGAATTTGCCAATGGACAGGAAGTCTTTGTGAGCCTGACCGGGCAGATCGTCGCCGTCAAAATGCCCTCCACCACTTCACCTTCCCACGAAACAGAACATGAGGAAGATCACGAAGAAGAGCACGAATCATTCGAAATGGATGATTAATTCTTTACAGAAAACCACAAAGCCAATCAATGAAGAAAAAAACCTTCATCCCTGGTTCGACCAAAGTCCTGCTGGCGCTTACCTCGCTGGCAGGCACGGTCGGATTTTGGAACATTATCTCGAATCAAAGCCTGGCAGCTGCCAGAAAGTCAAGCGAAACAATTGAAGTGCCTGCAGACCTGGCACCCATGCCAACTGTGGTGCCGCTCGTCCAGAGCCCGATTTCAACAGCACAAACCGCTTCAGGTACCGAAAGTGCTCCCACCACACTACGGGAGGTTGACCCCCAACAATCCAATGCCGCACCTGTTTCAAGTGGAGCAGTCAGCGCCCCTGAAATCATTCCCAATCCAATCACCACAACTGGTTCATCCAAATGATGCAAACCAGTGAATTTCGATCCATGGGTAGCAGGATCTTTGTTGCTCTTGACGGATCAGATGCCCGGGTATTTGCCGCCTCGCGTCAGGTACCCGGTTGGTTTACCCGGGCAGAAACGATCTTCAGCCGTTTCGATCCTGAAAGCGAATTAAGCCGGCTAAACTGCTCCCATGGATCTGTTTTCCATGCCAGCCGGGAAATGATCGAGGTCCTGCAACTGGCAAAAGAATTCCGCCAGCGTACACGGGGACTGATCACTCCAACGGTGCTGGATGCATTAATCAACAGTGGTTACGACGCCGATTTTTCCTCCATCCTCTCTCAGCAGCAAGGCGGTCTCCATGAGCAATTGCTCCCTCCAGATGCAATGGATTTTGACCTGGATGCCACTGCGGGAACAGTAATTCTTCCCCGCGGTATCCATCTTGACCTGGGCGGGTACGCCAAAGGTTGGACTGCGCATCAGGCGATGTTACGGCTCTCTGAGTTTGCACCGGCATTGGTCAATGCGGGTGGGGATATCGCTATCAGCGGTCCGCAGAGGAATGGCGATCCATGGCTGATAGGCATTGAAAATCCGCTCAACCCTGAAGAAAATGTTGCCATGGTCAACCTCGCAAAAGGGGGAATCGCCACTTCAGGCAAGGACTACCGCCATTGGATGAAAGGTGGAAAGCTTCAGCATCACCTGATCGACCCATGGACCGGACTGCCAGCAGTGAGCGATGTCTTTTCGGCAACTGTGATAGCCCCTGATGTCATGCTGGCAGAAGCGGCTGCCAAGGTGGCAGTGATCGCAGGAAGCGGTGCCGGGCGCGAGTGGCTGGATTCGCAGGACTCACTGGCTTATTTTCTGCAAATGGAAAACGGGCAAATCTTATCGAGCTTTTCGTTTGAACAATATTTGTGGAAATCCCTTGAAAAAACCTTCCAACAACGAACCTGATATCGATCAAATTGAACCCACTGTAAGCCTGGTTTGGCTGCTGATCATGGCGCTTGCCTCAGTTGGCGGGGCTACAGTAGCCATATTGGTCTTGCCAGGGTGGATACCAGGGATGAGCGCATCGATCCTCGGCGAACAGCCCAAGGTCTTTTGGTATCTATCCCGTTCGAGTGGATTCGTCGCGTATATCCTCCTTTGGATTTCCATGATCATGGGCGTGGGGATCACCAACAAAGCTGCGGTCATCTGGCCGGGGTTGCCGAGTGCCATTGAGTTACATCAGTTTTTTACCATCCTGGGGGTGTTCTTTGCCGTTTTCCATGCGTTGATCCTGATGGGAGACGCCTACCTCAAGCCAACCCTCGTCCAGATCCTGCAGCCATTTGCCATGATCCAATACAGACCCATCAGCGTGGGGCTGGGTCAACTGGCGTTTTATCTCTGGATCGTGATCACCGTCAGTTTCTACATCCGCCGGAGGATCACCAATAAAGTCTGGCGTCTGATCCACTACTTCAGCTATTTGATGATTGCCATTGCCCTGGTCCATGGTTTGAGCGCCGGGACGGATTCAAGTTTCAACTGGGCAAGCTACCTCTACTGGGGCACGTCCATTCTCCTGCTGGTGATGACCGTGTACCGGGTGGTGAACGCCCGCATGAAGGTCGCTGCGAAGCGTCAACGACAGTCGCCGCCTGCTATTTGAAACCAAACGAAGTTCGCCTTATAATAAAACCTGCTTGCAGGATTTTTTGATAAGGAGAAAAGATGACCCCCGAAACCCCTCCCCATTGGGACCTGACGAATGTTTACCCTTCACTGGCATCCAGGGAATTTGCGGCTGCCGTAGAGCATTTAACTTCTCTTCTGGATGAGCAAAAGAAATTTCTGGAAGAAAAAGTAAGCAGCGTGGATGAAAAATCCGCTGCCGGGTTGATTGCAGAAACCGCCGGACAACTGATTGACCGCTACAATGAAATACTGGTCACCTCCGGCACATTGAACGCCTATGTCGAATCCTTCGTGTCGACCAATTCCTTTGACAAGGAAGCGCAGAAGAAACAATCTGAACTTGAGCAGGTGCTGGTAGAGGTGCACAAGCTGGAAGTCCAAAGTCGGGCATGGATCGGCAAGGTCGCCTCGCGCATCGACGAATTCGTCCTCCTCAACAAATCCACCCGGGCGCATGCCTTTTACCTCAAAGAAGCCGCCGAACAGAGCCAATACCTCATGTCCGGTCCCGAGGAAATACTGGCGTCAGAGCTTTCATTAAGCGGTGGGAATGCCTGGAGCAAATTGCAGGGAACGGTGACCTCGCAATTGACCGCAGATTTTGAACTGGATGGCAAGGTGCAAAAGATGCCTATTACCGCCATCATCAACTTCCGCGGGCATCCGGATGAGGATGTACGCCGACGCGGTTATGAAACTGAGAATAAAATCTGGGAAACGGTTAAAGAACCCCTGGCTGCAGCGCTGAATGGGATCAAGGGTGAAGTCAACACCCTCAATCGCCACCGCGGACGCAAGGACGCACTGCACAGTTCGCTGGATGCTGCCCGGATCGACCGCCCCACTCTCGAAGCCATGATGAGCGCCATGAAGGATTCCTTCCCCATGTTCCGCCGCTATTTTTTGGCCAAAGCCAGGCGGTTCGGTCAGGAGAAACTTCCCTGGTGGAATCTTTTTGCACCCGTAGGTGAAACTTCCACGGTTTATTCCTTCTCAGATGCGCGCGATTTCGTCCTCACGCATTTTGGTGAATTCTCTCCAGAGCTTCAAAACTTCGCCAAACGTGCTTTTGATCATCACTGGCTGGATTCTGAAATGCGTGATGGCAAACGCGGCGGTGGCTTCTGCATGGAAGTTCCCGGCGTGGGTGAATCCCGCATCCTCACCAATTTCGATGGTTCCCTTGACCAGGTCTCCACTATCGCCCATGAACTGGGGCATGCCTTCCACAACGATTGCGCCATCAAGGCAGGAAAAACCGAGATCCAAAAGTTCACACCCATGACCCTGGCGGAGACCGCTTCCATCATGTGCGAGACCATTGTCAATTCCGCTGCCCTGGCTCAAGTGAAGAATCCTGCAGAGGAGCTCGCCATTCTGGAATCGCAATTGATCGGTGATTCGCAGGTAATTGTGGATATTTATTCACGTTTCCTCTTTGAAAAGGAGGTCTTTGAAAAGCGTGAGAGATCCGAACTGAGCGCTGACGAGATCAGCGAGATCATGGAAAAGAGTCAGCTGGAAACCTACGGCGACGGGCTTGACGAACGCTACCTGCAGAAGTGGATGTGGACCTGGAAGCCGCATTATTATTCTACCGGGTTGTCTTTCTACAATTATCCTTACGCGTTTGGTCTGCTCTTCGGCACCGGGCTGTATGCCATTTACCAGCAACGCGGCAAGGCATTCATCCCCGATTACATGGATTTGCTCGCCAGCACTGGTGAAGCTTCCGCAGCTGACCTGGCAGCCAGATTTGGCATTGACATCCGCAGCAAATCCTTCTGGCAGGACAGCCTGAAGATCATCGAGAAACGGGTTGACCGTTATTGCCAGCTGTGACAGAATTGTAATGGACTCAAAGAGAGCGGCGTGGCTGCTCTCTTTTTGTTCCCCTTTTGACGGATGTATAATCCTCCTCATGAACCCAACTGATCCCCCTCTTATTCTGATCCGCGGCGCGGGTGATCTGGCCAGCGGTGTGGCGTTGAGGCTCTTTCACAGCGGTTTTGGCATTGTGATGACCGAAATTGCCAGCCCTCTTTCTGTTCGCCGGCTGGCTTCTTTTTCCGAAGCAGTATTTGAGGATCATGCCGAGGTAGAAAAAGTGCCGGCCCAATTGTGCGCTGCCAATGCTGACCTGCTTCCAGTGATCCGTTCTGGAAGGATTGCAGTCATGGTCGACCCCGATGCTGTCTGCAGGACTGAACTTCCATTCCTGGCTGCCGTGGAAGCTCGAATGTTGAAATCCTGGATCACAGATTCCGTCTATCCCGATCTCCAGACCATCGGATTGGGACCCGGTTTTAGCGCAGGCAAGAACTGCCACGCAGCTGTTGAAACCAATCGCGGACCAGACCTGGGCAGGGTGCTCTGGCTGGGAGACACACAGCAGGATACGGCTGAACCGGAAGAAGTACGTGGACATCGTTCCGAAAGGGTGATCCGCGCCCAGGTGGAAGGAATATTGGGGGCAGGGAAGAATATCGGCGATCTGGTGAATGAAGGTGAGATCATCACCGAGATCAGCGGAACTCCCATCATTTCTCCATTCAGAGCGGTTGTCCGGGGTCTGCTGCGCAGCGGAACGCCAGTGAAACCAGGAATGAAACTCGGCGATCTGGATCCCCGCTGCGACCAAAGTCTATGTTTCAAAGCCTCAGATAAAGCCCTGGCGGTGGGCGGCGGGGTATTGGAGGCACTCCTCACGCAACCTCATCTCCGTCAGGCATTGGGGTGCAGATGAACCTGTTTGAGAGCCTCGAAAAAAAGACGCCATTCAAGGCAGCTGTGGTCGGTGCGGGAGGGAAGACCACGGCGGTATTTCAACTGGCTTATCAGGCACCCGGGAAGGCATGGGTGACCACCACCACGCACCTTGGAACTGACCAGCTGACCCTGGCGGATCGGCATTTCATTCTTGCGCCAGAGGATGAATTTCGCGTCGGGCAATGGCTGCAGCAAAAGGTGACTCTCCTGACAGGTCCTCAAACTGCCGATGAACGCATGCGCGGTGTGGACGCTGGTCTGTTGGACTCCATCGAACACATCGCTTCAAAAGAACACGTCTCGGTGATTGTCGAAGCAGATGGCGCCAGGTCGCATCCCATCAAAGCCCCGGCCGAGCACGAACCCGTGATCCCCACCTGGGCGGAGACCGTGATCGTGGTGGTGGGTCTTCGCGCCCTGGGCAAGCCGCTGGGATCAGAGTGGGTCCACCGCCCTGAGATCTATTCCCTCCTGACCAGGCTGCAGATGGGTGAACCCATCCACCTTCAAAGCGTTATCACCATGCTCAATGATCCCCAGGGAGGGCTGAAAAACATACCCCCTCATGCTCAAAGGGTTGCACTTTTCAATCAGCTGGATGCACATCCTCTGGATGAGAATGAATTGCTGCAAATGCAGCTTCTATCGAGCCAGTACGACCTCGTCCTGACGGGTTCGCTCGCATTTGATCCAGACCACATTCAGCGCATTGCCGCTAGAGAGACAAAACCCATCACCCGGTCGTAACAATCTATTGAAAAGGAGCGTGGTTGTTTTTATAATAAGGCATAAGTGATTTGAGGGAAGGACAAATCATGAAAAACAAATGCTTGGTGAAGATTTCTCAAATCCTGCTCATCGCCATCGGTGCCGGGTTGATCTTAACTGCCTGTTCACAACCTCTCCCTTATATCCCCATCACCGCACTGCGCCAGATCAACCCCGCTGCTCCATTCAGCCGGGTCGTGATGGGCTTGGTCGGACTTGTCTTCCTGGTTGCGGGATTTTCACTTGTCAAATTTCTGATCCAGTTCATCGGGCTTGTCGGTGGAGGCATGGTGGGGCTTTATCTTGCCGAACTGGTATTTCCCACTGCTGGATATGCCTCGATCATCGGCTTTGTGATCGGTGGAATCGTCGGCATCTCCATTGCCATCTTTGCAGCGGACGTGGGTATCTTTATCACAGGGATACTGGTGGGGATATCACTGGCGCAACAGGCCTGGCCTTACCTGGAAGGTGTGGAGGCGCCCTGGTATGGACTCATCATCATTGGAATTCTCGGCGGAGTCCTGACACTTTTCCTGTTCAAATACTGGGTCGCCGCACTGACCTCACTGATAGGTGCACCCCTGCTGGGAATGGCTTTGAATTTACAGCCGGGTTATTGGGCTGTCCTGTTCATTGCCGGCGTGCTGATTCAAACCCTGTTCTCCCGCCAAAGAGCGGGCGCAGGGGTCTGAAGGGTCAATTCACCTCTTCATTTGTGTGAATCCATTGGTAGAAGCATCGCCTGTTCTTTAAGGCGATGCTTTTCTTTGGTTGTCCGTAATTTGGAATATCCACATTTTGCGAAACGCGAAATCACGCACTAACCGACGGCAAAAATGGGGACGGGTAAATCCAGACTCCCAGGGCCATTCCAACCGTATGTTCCGTGGTGAATGAATTGCACATTGTCCGCTGATGGTGTTTAATGAAGGTATTCTCGATTTCAAGTGTGATGAGGAGATTCATGAAATATAACCGCACCATTTCAGCGGTGGGAATGCGCGCCATCAACCGCACAGCCATTGTTGACCTCATCCGCCGTGAATCACCACTTTCGCGTTCATACATTTCCGAAACACTTGGCATCAGCCTGCCCACTGTAATGCGCTTCGTGGACGAGCTCATTGAAGAAAAACTGGTCAAGCAGTTGACTGAAACAGAAAAGACCGGCGGCAGACGCCGCGCTTTGATCGAACTCAATACCAGGGACAATGCAGTCATTGGGATCAACCTGGGAGACAATAATTCCTTTGGAGCCATCGTTGATATCGGGGGATCGATCCTCAAGGAAGTGGAAATTCCCCGAACTTCAAGGGACCCGGAGAATAACCTGGCAGAGTTGATTCAGATCATTGAAGAATTGCTCAATTCTCCAGAGATCTCCGGAATGCGCGTGCTCGGAATCGGCGTCGGCGCCCCGGGGGTAACCCGGCATAAGGAAGGCATCGTTGTATGGGCGCCGACCTTGAACTGGCGTGAGTTCCCGTTGCGTGAACGGCTGGCTGAAAGATTCCACATGCCCATCATCGTGGATAATGATGTCAACATGGCGGCGCTTGGCGAAATGTTCTACGGGGCTGGAAAGGACTTGAAGAACATCGTTGTTTTGTCACTTGGTGCCGGTACCGGGTCCGCCATCGTTGTGGATGGTTTCCTCTACCGCGGAGCCCATGAGGCTGCGGGTGAAATTGGCTACGAATTGCCGGACAGGTCATCCCTTCGCCGGTCACGTTCCGGTTTCGGAAGCATGGAGAAAGTGTCATCAGGCATCAGCATCGTCGAAAGAGCCCGGCAGCAGCTGGTGAACTCTCTGGCGGCGGACGAATTGCAGAAGGTCGATATTAAATTCGTCCTGGATGCGATCCGGCAAGGTGAATCTTGGGTGAAACCCATCTATGAAGAAGTCGTGGATTACCTTGCGATGATGATTTCCAGCATCAGTTCCATCCTCGATCCCGAGGTCATCATTTTCACCGGTGGAATCTCGGCAATCGCTGACCTGTTCATCCCGGAAATTCTGCAGCGGTTGGATGGCTTGCAGCCGGCAGGTGTCACCCTCAACCTGGTAAAGTCACCCCTCGGTCTGCGCGGATGCGCCATGGGAGCGATCAGCATTGTACTCAGTCATACCTCGGAGCACTTTGTTGTCCGCCTGATTGATTGAGAGTGGTGATCATGAAGAAAAACCAGACCCTGTGGACGGCTGGGTCTGGTTTTTTCAAGGAAAACAAATTCCTTATTGTC
>DNOU01000132.1:0-4560 GCA_003501835.1 Anaerolineaceae bacterium
CCGGCCATCCTTATGGCAGATGAACCCACCGGCAATCTGGATTCCAAATCCGGAAAAGAGATCATGGACCTTTTGCTCAAGCTGAATCGGGAAAACCACACCACCATTATCATTGTCACACACGACCCGAATGTGGCTTCACAGACTCAGCGCATCATTCATTTGCGCGATGGACTGATCGAGGAGGTGGTAGCATGAACATCGGCCAGGCAATCATTGAAGCCCTCGAGAGCCTGAATTCGAACAAGCCGCGTTCAGCCCTCACCATCCTGGGCATCGTTATCGGTGTGGGTGCTGTGATCGCCATGCTTTCCATCGGCAGTGGAGCCCAGTCTGCCATCACCGGCTCCATCAGCGGGATTGGCAGCAATTTGTTGTTCGTCTTTCGCGGGAATCTTTCTGCCAATGTGCAGGTCGTCAAACCCCTTACGTTTGAGGATTCACAAGCGCTGCTTGACCAGTTCCAGGCACCCTCGGTGCAGGATGTGGCGCCAGTCATCAATGGGACGGTTTCAATCGTTTACGGCACTGAAAAAACCAGCACCACGGTTTATGGAGTAACCCCCTCCTATCAACCAGTGCGGTATTATGCCCTGTCCGAGGGCAGCTTCATCACCGATGAGCATAACCTGGGGCAGGCATCTGTGGTACTTCTTGGACCGGACGTGGCAAACAAACTGTTTGGACGCGCTACCGGGCTGGTCGGTGAATCCATCCGCATTGAGGGTGTACCCTTCCGGGTGATCGGCGTACTCGAAACCAAAGGCGGCGGTTCCTTCGGTTCGGAGGATAATGTCGTTTTGGTACCGTTCAACACTGCCCAGTTAAAACTGCTTCACCGTACCCAGGACCACGTGGATCTGATCTATGTGCAGGCGGTCAGTTCCAACGCGGTACAGGCGGCGTCAGATGAAGTTGCTCAGATCCTGCGCACCAGGCATCGCACAAAAATTGGCGAGGATGACTTTACCATCTTTTCACAGTCTGATTTCGTGTCGACCGCTCAGACCATCACCAATGTACTCACCATTTTCCTGGGCGGCATCGCCGGGATCTCCCTACTTGTGGGGGGGATCGGCATCATGAACATCATGCTGGTATCGGTCACCGAACGGACGCGGGAGATTGGCCTGCGAAAAGCGCTGGGAGCGCGCAAGCGCGACATCCTCATCCAGTTCCTGGCAGAATCTTCTCTTCTCAGCCTGCTGGGTGGGTTGGTGGGCATCGGCCTGGGCTGGACGATCGCCTTCGTGGTTGGGCGCATCGCAGCTGCCAGCAACACCCCACTCACCCCTGTGGTCGGTATTGATGCGGTGCTGCTGGCAACGCTCTTTTCCACCGCCGTGGGGCTCTTTTTCGGTCTTTACCCCGCCAACCGGGCAGCCAACCTTGAACCGGTGGAAGCATTGCGTCACGAGTAGCGCTCCAGATCAACCAATCCATACCAATGAAGAGAGTGGAGCCATAAGTTCCACTCTCTTGTCATCACCATAATCATCCCGTCCAACCGGGCAATTTTAGCCTCAGGGCTCGTTCGGGATCACAATTGCCATGATGATATATGCCCAAAAGGTTCCACCCGCCAGGATCAATCCCAAAACAGCCAACAGCCGTACCAGGGTTGGATCGAGGTTGAAATATGCAGCCAGTCCGCCGCACACGCCGGCAATCCTCCGGTCCGTTTTCGAACGATATAAACGCTTCACAGATTCCATTTGTCCTCTCTTATAATGGTTCTTCCGGGATCACGATCCACATGACCAGATAAAGCCAGAAAGTGGCGCTGCCGGTCAAAAAGAAACCCAGCACAAAGATCAGGCGGATCACGGTGGGGTCAATCCTGAAGTAATTTGCCAATCCGCTGCAAACGCCACCCAGCTGCCGGTCGGTTCTTGAACGATAAAGTTTCTTCGTATTTTCCACAATTTCCTCCATTAATGTTTTCAATCCTGCTTACGCATCCCATCCTGAAAAGTTGCACATCAGCGGTTGGAAATCCATTCATCACAGGTTACAATAAAATAAAGTCAGGGCAGGATAATACCACCCTGGCGGGATGGAGGTAAATATGACCCGTCGCAGTCCTGAAGAAAAGAACGTTCTCAAATTGATCGAGTCGACGCCTTTTGAAGCTGAAGAAAAGAACGCCTGGACGAACCGNNAATTACTGGCAGAGATCCATCAAAGACTGAAGGAGATCCCGGTGGAGAAATTCGCAGGAGATTGGCAGCATGCTAAACTCAATATGGACTTCACGGGAATCCTCAAGCGCTTTCAACTTGATGAAGCCTCCAGGCACTTTAAACACAATCGCTAATCACGGCGTCTCGTTCCCGATGTCCGGGGGTAATCTCCGGGCATCCGGATTTAACTTCAAATCCGCAGTTTGATCCATGGAATCTCGTCACAGTTTGACCTCTACGCGCATCTTTTCCGACCTCATCCTCCTCACCACTGCAATGATCTGGGGTGGAGGTTTCGTTTCGCAGCGCGTGGCTGCCCGGTATCTTTCTTTTTTCGCCTTCAACGGGGTGCGCTTCCTGCTCGCAGGATTGGTGATGCTGCCCTTTGTGATCAAACTCATCGGTAAACCTGACCGCAGGCTGTTGTGGATCTTGCCGGCTGGAGGATTGCTCTTTGCAGGCAGCGCCCTGCAGCAGGCAGGGATGGAAAGCACTTCGGCTGCCAACGGGGGATTCCTCACCAGCGTGTACGTCGTGCTCGTGCCCCTGTTTATGGCGCTGTTCTGGAAGAAATCCACTCCGGCGATCAACTGGGTGGCTGCGATTGTGGCCGTCGCCGGAAGCTATTTATTAAGCACCAACGGTATGGGTATCCTGCCCACAAAAGGGGATCTGCTGGTACTGATCGGGTCGGTACTTTGGGCGCTGCATGTGATCGTGGTGGGATTGGCGGTCAACCGCCTGAATGTGTTCGTTTTTTCCACCGGTCAGTTTCTGTTGGCCGGGTTGCTGCACCTGGGCTTCAGCGCCTTCACTCAACCGGTGACTCTGCCCGATCTGCAGGCAGCGCTGCCGGCTGTGCTCTACGCCGGGCTTGGTTCGGTGGCGATTGGGTTTACTTTGCAGGCAGTGGGTCAAAAATATGCTCCTGCGGCAGATGCTGCGCTCATCCTCAGCCTGGAATCCGTCTTTGCTGCTGTGGGGGGATATTTCATTCTGCGGGAAGGGTTGACTCCTGTGCAGTTTGCAGGTGCAGCCCTCATCTTCACTGCCATCACCTTTGCACAACTGATGCAGGTGAAAAAGAAAAGAACCCCCATCCCTTCCACTCAGCCAGAAATACCGCCTGATCCTGTTCCTTGACACTCAAAATCGGTTATGCTAAATTATTTTAACCGCCCGGCATTCCCAAATCAGGCATTGAGGTGAGTCCTTGGATCAAATAAGAGTGCAGCTGCTGATCAACCGCATGCGTGAATTGCAGCGACAATCACCAGATATCGAAGCTTCTGCAGTGGTCAGCATTGACGGATTGATCATTGCCTCCGTACTGCCTGAAAATGTCAGCCCCGACCGGGTTGCAGCCATGTCCGCTGCCATGCTTTCGCTTGGCGAGGGTTTTTGCCGCGAGCTTGCCCGCGGATCACTGGAACAGGTGCACATCAAGGGCACGGAGGGATATGTGATCCTCCTCTCTGCAGGTGAAAAAGCGGTGCTCACCGTGCTTGCAAGCAGCCAGTCAAAGCTGGGATTGATCTTCCTGGAGCTTCGTCGTACAGCTGCAGACCTGGAACAAATCCTTTTCACAGGAAACCTATGACTTCCATTCCCCGGCTGGGTCACCGATGTTCGAATCAATACGCCCGCTTGATCCTGCAATCCCTGATCGAAGTGGCAGGTGAAAACGGAATGCGTGCCGTATGCAGGCTTGCCGGCCTGGCAGCCCTTATCGACGACCTGCCTCCCGAGAATGAAGCCAGGGAATTCGATCACTCAGACCTGGCAGCGATTTTCCAGACCCTCAATGAGATCTTCGGATCCCACGGCAGCCGCAGCCTGGCGTTTAAAGCCGGGCAAATGACCGTCGTTTCCATGCTGGAAACTTACGGTGCCAATTTCGAAGTCGGAGGTCAGCCTCAGCCGGAAATTCCAATGGACGAAAAAGTGGACAAGGGGTTGGAAGGCGTTCGCTTCATGCTTCATCAGGTTTCAGATCAGCAGGTTGATCTGATGCACGACGAAACGAGCGGAGCCTGGTGGGTCAAGGTCCGCGACTGCCCCATCTGCCAGGGAAGAGAGTCCGCAGAACCGGTATGTGCTTTCACTGAAGGCATGCTCGATCAGGCAGTCTTTCAATTTAGCGGGGGTTCCAAATTTCAGGTTCGAGAGATGGACTGCATTGCCGCTGGCGGAGACGCCTGCCGGTTTCTGGTTCAGATTCCAAAACCAGAAAACCCGCCATTCACAGTATAATCTGGCCTGGAGGAATCCTCACGTGAGCTTCAGCATTATTATGCCGACATACAACGAATATGAGAACCTTCCGCTTCTGATGGAGCGGATTTTTGTGTTACCCATCCCCGAACTCAATGTGCTG